>CAYGVY010000001.1:0-31331 GCA_964353435.1 uncultured Thermoplasmatales archaeon
CTCCGAAGGGTCTCCGAGGCGATTGCTCCTGCGGTGATCCCATCTGCATCGATATGCGTCACGATATGGATCTCTTTGGATTTTCGTATGATGTCCGCTAACTCGTTTGCTCGTTGTATCAAAGAATTACCTCGCGCATGAAGAATAGGAGAGGGTGCTGATTAGTCTTTTGGTTTCTCACAGAGTTGTTTTTTATAAAAGAACCTTGATATTTTTTCACAAGGTCATTTGTGGTAAACAAGAAATCTAAAATAATAGCAGTGGTTACAGAATGTGCTGCAAAGGAGGTTATTTTGCTATGAAGAAAGAATTTAAAGAAGGCAATATCACCATAACCGTCGACTATGATAAATGTAAAGGCGCAGGTGAATGCGTGACTGCATGTCCAGTTCAAATCTTTGAACTTGTCAACGGAAAAGCGATTGCAAAAAACATAGGGGAATGCATCGAATGCTGCGCTTGCGTCAACGCATGTCCCTATACTGCGATTGAGCACAGTTCCTGCTAATCTAAAAATTCATTTGGATTTTATATGGAGAAAAAACAGATAGAAATACGTCTTGTCGACTCTTGGCCTGAAGACGAAATCGTCGCATTATACAAAGCAGCAGGCTGGTGGAAAGACTCCTATGACAAAGCAGGGATCCCTCAGTTGATTTTAGGGAGTTTTGTGTTCGCGGTAGTTGTCGATACACAAACCGAAAAAGCAATTGGAATGGGCCGTGTTCTCTCCGATGGTGTCTCTGACGCATATATCCAAGATCTGATGATTCTTCCACCATATCGTGGTCATAACCTGGGGAAAAAACTGGTTCAAGCACTCGTTGACCACTGTCTCTCCAAGGGAATCCTATGGATAGGATTGATTGCAGAACCAGGGAGCAGTCAGTTTTACACAACGCTTGGTTTCAAACCAATGGAACACTTTGTCCCTATGCTTTATACAAGGGAGTGATAGCCTGTGTTTTCTCTTGATGATTTTAAAAAAATTGATTTAAATGATAAACCTGTTTTTGATAGATACTACGCGAGATTTCCTCCAAGTCATAGTGGTGAAGTATTCACAACCATGGTCAGCTGGGGAGAGTATGTTGAATATAGGTATGCTCTCATTGAAAACAGTATTATCCTCATGAGTAAAGATAAAGATGGAGCGGTTCTGCATGCACCATCTGGGAAATTCAATCTGAACCTCCTCAAACAAGTCATTACCCTTGCGATAAAGGAAAATGCGGTCTTCGGATTCATTAAAACATCGGAGAAAAATCTGCTTGCAAAACAATTTCCTTTGTTGACGTTTGTCGAAGATAGAGATTTTTTTGATTATGTATATCGTGCGTCTGATCTGGCAGAACTTCCTGGAACAAAGTACGGGAAGATACGAAATCGATTGAATAAGTTCACAAAAAACTACGCGTATACGATTGAGGAACTCTCAGAGAGAAATATGGATGAGGTAAATGAGTTCCTGAAACGATGGTGTCTCTGGAAGGACTGCGGATCTGATGAAGTATTGGAAAACGAGCGGAAGGCGATCGTGTATGCGATGTCACATTTTTTTGACCTTGTTCTTTCTGGACTTGCATTGCGGATAAATGGTTCAATTGAGGCAATCGCAGTGTATGAAAAAGTGAATGCGGACACCGTGGTTGTCCATTTCGAAAAAGGATCTCCTGATTTTGATGGGATATACAAAGCGATCAACATGGAGACAGCGCAACGTGTGCGACATCATGTTCCGTTTATTGATCGGGAAGAAGACCTAGGGATACCTGGGTTGCGACAGGCGAAACTATCCTACCAACCTGATCATTTTATAGAATTGTATCATGTCACAAAAGAAAGTCTTCGGACTACAACTTTTTTGGCGTTGTAATCCTTGAGTAATTAATGTTGTTTTTTTATGGGTTTAACGGGATCGGTAACCAGACAGTAATGACAGTAAATCCTGCAATAGTCACACTTGAATACACACCAGTCGCTGTTTTTACTCCAAACCAATATCCGAAGAAGCCAAACATTACCCGAGCATATGTTCCAGATGGTACAGAATCTGAAATCAACCCGTTTGTCTGTATTCCACTCGTTGCATATCCTTTATGGAAACTGATAATATCAAAACCAATATAGTTTATGAAGATATTTAATCCCAATACAACTGTCGTCCCATTTTGCAATGTAAAAGTTATCGCGCTCATCGCACTGAAGATTGAATTGTTGATAATTAAAAAGAATGGAATTTTACATAAGTTCATCTCTTCGGTTTGAAAAGTTGGCTATGTTTTTTTGATTTTATTATTTAATTCTAAATTTTTTGAATTAATTAAGTATGAATCATAATTTTTTTAGTATATTACGTTATTTTATAAACTAATTAATTTTTGTACTTAATTTATGTTTTGTTGTATATTTTGTGTTAATCTTTGACATGATTTTTGGTAAAATTTCGTTCGATTACTATTGTGATCACCGAATAATAAAAATATTTAAAAATTTACATTAAACCATTATTTAATTATGTTTGTAGCTAAATATGATTAATTAGTTAATATCGAAGTTTAACTTACATTTATCGTGTTAGCAATTAGCAGTGTAAAATGCTATACAATAACATGCAAAATGACTGAGAAAGACTAGCATATGCCATCATAATATGATTGATAATCTCTAGCATGGTTACAACTGTAATGATACAAAAGAAACATCTATTTCTTAATTAATTGTGCGATCTCAAGTGCCAGTTTTTCATACAGTTCGAAACGGAACTCCACCCCATAATAGTTAGCAGCCTCCTTAAAGGAAGCGAAACGCAGGAATTACATCTGATAGATTACGAGATCCTCTTTGTGTTTCAGATTAGGTGCGGCATGATGACAATTCGTACATAACAATGAACAATTTTCCGCTGTATCTTCACCATTATTTACAACTGGTATGATATGATGAAACTCTCCTTTGAAATCATCATCGAAATCAATATCGTAACGTTCACAACGATTTTTTGCTCTCTTCACTACTTTTTGTTTGATCTTCAGGGGGAAATTTTTTATCCTTTTGTTCATCTTTCTTATCTACCTCCCGCATTAAAATGTTTCTTACTGTACATGAGTACCAACTACATTTATTTCCCTCGCGTTTTAATCGGGTTGGTATCCTATTTTCATTCAAATAATTCGCGATTTCACTATAACTTTTTTCCTCGGCTTTTAATTGCCTCATGAGAGTTAAAATATTTTGTTCTTCAACGTTTTCAATAAGTCGGGTATTCTTTTTTCGGTTTCCAATGGTATCAGAGAAGATTGTATATCCGTATGGGGCTTGTCCAAACCATTCGTTTTTCATCTTCTGTTTTACACCTGCACGAATCTTTGTTGCCAACTGTCCTCTAAAAAATTCGCTAAATGCTGCTAGATTCGTAAGAGTAAATCTGCCCTGTTCACTGTAGATATCAATATGTTGGAGGTTGTGAATATGTAATTTTACATCATACGCAAGGAGATCATCCATAAGAATTAACATATCTTTTGTAGATCTACTGAATCTATCACTATCTACTATACATATACCGTCGAAAAGACCATTTTTCGCATCGGTTATCATCTCTTGGAATTTTTCCCGTTTAGTATCTTTCGCACTTGCTTCATCAAAATATGTTTTTACCCACGTCCAACCCATTTGCATCGCCCAGGAGGTTAGGATTGATTTTTGTCCTTCTAGACTGTAGCCTTTTGTTTGTTCTCCTGTACTTACCCGAATGTAAAAAGCAACCCTATATTTTGACATCTAAATTACCTCATATATATGACAAGACCATATATATGGGAAATATTACTTATATTTTATGCCTGATGATAGTTACCCTCGGTAGACCGATAGTAACTGATTTGAGGTCTCTTCAGCCAAAAAATCTGCGGGCTTCCCGCCTTGATCCGCGATGAATCCTTGAACAGTGTTAAAGGATTGCACGGGAATGATTGGTTCGTGATCACTCTTGTTCACATATTTTTCCCAATGGAGATATCCACAGTAGATCGGATTTTTTAATATCGTAGAAACCATCTTTTTGGCCCACAACCCCTGGTTTTTCGTAGGAACTTTTGCATCGTTTAGCATTGTCACTATTTCACCCATGCTCTTGTGATCTAAATACCAGGAGTAAATATTCTTAATTACCAGTGCTTCTGTCTGGTTGACGTTTAATTTTCCGTCCGTATAATCATAACCATATGGTATGTTAAAACCTAGCACGCCACCATTTATTTTTGCTTTTTGTTCCATGCCAATGTACACGCGTTCGCCGATTTGTTCGGATTCCAATTGAGCAATCCCTTGAATGATATTCATCACAAAACGTCCTATTGCAGTTGAAGTATCAAACGATTCACTCATGGAGACAAATTCTTTTTTGTTTTTATTGAGATGCTCCATCATGAACATGAAATTTTTCTGGTTCCTGTGTATTCTGTCCATCTTGATGACGAGAAGTGCATCCCATTTGTCCATCTCTTCAAGCATTTTCATATAAGCGGGTCGTTTTGTTTTTCTACCGGAGTATCCATCGTCGACATATTCACCTGCAACTATCCAATCCCGTGCTTTACAATAGGATCTGAGTTTGTCGAGTTGTGCATCGAGTGAAAATCCCTCTTTTGCCTGCTCCTCAGTAGATACTCTTGTATAAATTGCTGCGCGAATCGCTTGTGCATCCATCCAACATTTGCTAGCGGTTGTGAATTTATAAAGATTTTGTGATGCTTACCATGCTAAATATTATCTATCAAAATTTAACAAGACTGTATCATGCTAGATAAACTCTAGCTTTTTATAATAAGAGACTCTGCTGCATGGTAACAAGAATATGTTATGTTAATATTAGAGATTAACAAATAAAACTAATATCTTTACAATATTTACAATATAAACTATTTTATTTAATTTTCAGGTGTTTCTTGCTGTTCGTCATGCTCAATCGTAAAATCTTTAAGATCATATTCATCAGCAATCGTACGAGAACGAGCACCCGCTTTTTTTATCTGACGTCCACAGATTGTACATTTTCCAGTTGTCTCGTCATACGCCCGCCATTCCATACACGTAGGGCAAAACTCATCCTCTCCGACTATAACCTTCTTTACCGTCGTATGGATATCTTTCCTCTCTCTCTTTTTCTTTGACATAATAGGCCTTTTTTTTATGGTCGTCTTTACCTTCTTTTTCATAGTCTCTCGCGTCGGTGTCGTGAGAATAGATATCAAAAAAGATTTATATTGATTTTTCTACTCAGCCTTACCTCCCTCGAAGTATATGACAAAAGAAGAAAAAATAAAGATTTATATGAAGATAAACGATACATGAAATCGCTTGAATCAGGTGAACTAGGAGAAAAAAACGTGGATGCACTATCGTTTTATAATTCAGATCTCTTCAAATGGGTTATTCTTCCCGTACTGATTTTCGTCGCGCGTTTAATAGACGTAAGCCTTGGGACGTTGCGGATTATTTTTGTGTCTCATGGACTGAAATATATTGCACCAATCGTAGGGTTCGTTGAAATCAACATCTGGTTGCTTGCCATTGGACAAATCATGCAGAACCTGAACAATCTCGTCTGCTCCCTCGCGTACGCAAGCGGGTTTGCAATGGGCGCTTTTTTTGGTATGTTAATTGAAGAGAAACTGTCAATTGGCATGGTCATGGTTCGCGTAATCTGCAAACATGATGCCTCTGAACTTATAAAATCACTACAAGGAGCAGATTACGGGGTTACTACGCATGATGCAGAAGGTGTGAAAGGACCTGTAAAGATTATCTTCGCGGTGATCCGTCGAGAGGATCTGCATGATATCTTGGATCGAATCCATAATATCCATCCGCATGCGTTTTATTCGGTGGAGGATGTTCGATCGGTGGGAGAAGCTATGTTTCCATACCATCAACATAAATTGTTACAATGGCATCGAAAAGGTAAATAATAAGAAAAAAGAGCTGGTAAAAATTTATTCTTTTTCATCAGGGGATTGTTTTTCTGCTAATCGTTTGAGTGTTTCTGATGATAATTTATGATACCCGTCTTTTTCGTCAATAACTGCTGCTTCGACCATCTCTGTGTTGAATTTCTGTTTAGTTATTTTCTTCAGTGTTTGAAGCCCGAGTTCAAGTGCCTGATTTAACGAGACATCTGAAGCGTAGTTTTTCGTGAACTGAGTCATGGCGTCACTGCTTTTTTTACCCTCACAAACCGCCTTATATCCAAGATAGGCACCAGAGGGATCCGTAGAAAATAAGTGTTTGCCTGTGTCATCGATACCACCGATGAGTAAAACCACACCGAAAGGCCTTACGCCATCAAACCGGGTATACATGTGTTCGTATTCGCAGAGGAGATTAACGAGATCTTTAACAGAGATTGATTCATCGTAGCGGATCTTGTTCCATTGTGCTTCTTCGCGTGCGATTTCGACAAGGTGTCGTCCGTCCGCGACAAGACCTGTTGCTGCGCAGGCGATATGGTCGTCAATCTGATAGATCTTTTCGAGAGATCGTAGGTTGACAAGTCGGCTGGTTTCTGGTTTATGTGCAAGAAGAAGAACTCCATCTTTCCATTTGAATCCCATGGTAGTAGAGCCTTTTTTAACGGCTTCCCGGGCATATTCAACCTGATAAAGTCTGCCATCAGGAGAAAAAATCGTACTTGCTTCGTCGTACTGTTGTCCTGATTGTTCCATAACCCAGCTCCAAGAGAGTTGAACCAGAATGTAATGTTTATATTATATACTTTCTGACCTTAGAGTCGGTTTGCGAGCTGTATGAGAAGTTTGGTTTTTGGTCCTTTTTTTTCCACGAGGATTCGCCCTTCTTTTTTACAGGGTGTGGACGGATGAATCCCGTCTTTTTCTAAAATGGGATTTAATCCGAGGGATTTTGCTGCTTTTGCGATGTTTTCTAAAGATGGTTTTTCGACCGCGTGTTTCTTGGCGACCTTTCGTCCATTTAATCGAGAAACCGTACTATCAAAATATAGAGGGTATATCACATATTTGTTTTCATCTTTGGAAACCATTGATGATCACGACGGTTTTATTTTGTGAGTAAGACCGCGTTGATGACGCCACTTTGGCCAGGCCGGGAGGTAATTTTTGCTTTGCCGATTTTTGTGTTGATAATCGCTCCTTTATTCATGATGTTTCGTCGGACGTAGTGGACGTTTGCTGAGTTTTCGACGACGGTGACGATATCTGTTTTTGTGGTTTTATTGGTTTTTGGGTCGATAACATATGCGGTATCTGCGGTGAGAACTCGGGATTTTTTGTTGTTTCCTCTGGTTCGGATTGGTTTTCGTTTCATTGTCCCGATGGTGGTGAGGTGGAGTTCTCGTCCTATCTCGAATCGTTTCTTGTTTCGTGCGTATCGGATGCGTCGTCCGGTTTTACTCCTTTTTGAGTTTCCGTGCCATACTGCCATGAGAATTCCGAATGGAGAAGGGATATTTAAAGGATATGGAGAGGCATAATATCTTTACATATCCTTTTTTTCTCCCTAGACACCCATTTGAAATATAGCTACTCAACCATATATATTTATAAAATGAAAAGATAATAATTCATTGGGAATCAATAGTAAATCAAGTTGAGTTTTCCTCCCGACGGTTCTACCCTTCTTCATCTTCTTTTCCTCCTAGATAAGCTCCCCTTTCTCTTTTAATTTTTTGTTAAAAATGTTAAAAAAATAAGAAAAAGATAGATGGAGTGTTTATTGTGGATATCCACCTATTTGAAGACTTGGATCTCCGAGTAGCACCCATTCTTGGACTTCCTGTGCATCAATGCAATCCCAGCCAAGATCTGGGTACCACCAGCATTCGGGAAGAGTGAAGTCTTTGAAGGCATTGACATAACTTGTTTGGGTTTGTAGATAGACTTGCCCAAGTGTCTGGTATCCTTCTTGTCCGTAGTGTTGTCCGTATTGTTTGAAGAATTCTGAAGTCATCCATCCATCACCAGCACCAACAGTACAGAATTCGCCTTCCCAGCCCCATCCAAGACCGGTATTACCCATCGTCGCAATTGAACCGGTGTTGGGAAGTTGAACCATATACCAGCTCCAACATTGGGGAACCAGATTCCCATACGTCCATATCCCGGTGCTTCGTCCAAGTAGTATTAATTTCCAGACATCCATTGCTGATGGGATAAGTGATACGTTGAAAAGGCTATTATGGCAACCACCGACAACGGTGATTGGGAACTTGCCAGCGTTTGATAGTTCTTTCATCGGCCAAGGATGATTCTTATCTCCGATATAGGGTGCAAATGAATAAAGATTTGATACCACAAGACCATCGACTGAGCCGTATTGACGGTTCCCAGGGATGCCTGGGTATTGATCACCCCAATATCCTGGGCTGCCATGTCCTGAGAAGAATGCAAATCCATATCCTTCGCTAAATGAACTGATTACATCGGATGGCCCATTGAATTTCCCATTTGAGCACCAGCGGATATCTTTGTTGAACTCCCCAGGCATATAGTATAATGCTCCACCACGACCATTAATTGCTTTTTCACCAGTAACCCATTCCCCTTCATAATACATGGGCGTGTTATTTCTCCAGTCTGAAAACACAACGCCTCCTTGATTGTCTTCAACCCAGACATGAACATTTGTCAAATTCCCGTAGGGTTTTGGATCATACGATTTACCACGTATGGTCAGCACTCCGTCAACGTAGGAAACATTTGCCCACCAGAAAAGTGTATTACAGTACGCTTGACCCTCGCTTGGTTCAAAGTTTACATCAGTATTTCCAAGTATGTTTCCTTCTGACACAGAGACTATTTCTGCAATAGGCGGCGCTGGATATCCATTTTGTAATATTGGATTGAGATGATCATTATGATTAAAGGTAATTTGAGATTCAACAGTGCCATCTAATGTGATGTGAATGGCGTCAACTGGTCCTTGGTCTCCTTCAGGGTTAAAACTTTGGGCTTTAATAGTATAGGCACCATCTGTAAATGCCTTTGTATCCCATTGGATATTTAAATCAAATTGATCAAGGAATCCGTCTCCTGAATATACTACCATTTTCTTAGACCAATCAGATCCATAGGAAGTTGTCTCATAGGTGATGATTTTGTTCACTACCTCTTGTACTTCCTGCACATCTGAAAATGCTAATCGTCCTACCGCAACATCTGGCATGGAGTCGATTATGTCTTCTGGTGTTTCTAATGCTTCTCCAGTAATATCATCTAGATACCACTCACTTAAAATCCCATCTCCATCAGAATCCCATGTTTCAAATGCGCCTCCTTCTTTATAAATATCCGCATAATATAAATCAGTAACTAGACCTAAATCACCACCTCCATAAATGTTTGAGTAACGAACAGGGATATGCCACCCAGATGAGCCAATGTTTGCAGTATCTTTTGCCTTCGCATAAATCGTTGATTTTAGTCCACCAGCGAGAAGGACATATTTGATGTTCCATTGTTCAAGAGCATCTTTAATGAAATATTTGATTTGTTCCGCTTTATCAAAACCATCATACTCAGCATAAATGTCTTCAGTTGTTTTCATGGTGGTTTCAATCCCATAGGTGTTTTTATGGGTAATAAGAGGTTGTAGTGCATCTGAAAAAACAGCTGGTGCAATGATTACCATATCATAGGTTGTTGTTTGGGGAAATGGTGTTGATTCCGGTGAAGTGTAGGTAACGGTTATGTCCGCGGTTTCTGCAATAGTGATAATATTTTGTGCAGGAATATATTGGATCGGATACCAGTGAACTGTCACATAGGTTACATGGTCAAAATGTTCGTTGACTCCAACCCCAACATTATATTGATAGGATTCGGATGGATATGGTTCGTTACTTTGGTATATTTGTTCATCTTTTCTGAGAGGTTGATTATAATTCTCAATTGGAGTCAATGGTATCGGTGCAGGAGACGGTTGAATCTGCTTGTTGATGGTTTGTTGGATTACTTCTGATGATGTTAGTTGAACCTGTATGTTTGTTGCACCAAAAGGTAGTTCAAATGTCTGTATAAATTTTGGGAGAATTGGTTTCCCCGGATTTAATAACAGTTGATCGTTTTGAGAAAAAGAAACGCGAAGATATTGTTCATCTTTTTCTGTTATGATAAGATCAGCAACAGATAGTCTTAGTGTTTTTTGTAACATTTTATATTCACTATTATCTGTTGGTTGGATTGCTGCAGCCCCTAGTCCCCCTAGGACAAAACATAAAACAATAATGACTGACGTTAGTTTTTTCATAATATCCTCCAGTTATATTTAAAATTAAATCACTATTGTTATATTTAAATCAATCGGTCTTAATGACTTTGAGAGAGAATTCCGTATTCAATCTTTTCTAATGGTTGTCTAGGCTCGTTTGTCGATGTATGTTATAGGTGTAACAACTTAACAGATTTGAATAAGCGTTATACCGTGCATCTCATAGAATCTTTCTACTACGATGTAAATAGTGGTAAAGCTGATGCTGTGTTTTATCTCGCTTCATTTTAATATTTTTACGACAGGGGTTAGACCGGGTAAATTTTTTTTCTAAAGCCAACCCATACACGACAACCTAAAATAGGGAATAATGAATGGTGGTTACCAAAAAGCAGGGGTAGCCAAGCATGGTCAACGGCGCAAGATTCAGAGTCTTGTCCTGTAGAGGTCCGCGAGTTCAAATCTCGTCCCCTGCACTTTTTTTATCCTTTATTTCCAATTTTTTATGTGAACTGACCAAAAGTATGCATTTTTTTACTATTTTGCTTAGGGCGTTTATTTTAGTAGCTCAAAAAGTCTCAATACATCCCGAAGTATTATCTAAGACACTCTCGTAGTAAAGTGATAGATACCAGAAGTTTTGATCTCTTTTCCGTCATTCACTGAGACATTCCACCAGTATTTTGTATTGGTACTGCTGAAGTTATTGTTTTTCTGATGACAAGTGCCGTTTACAACCGAGCTATTGACACCAAAGAGTTCCCAGGAGCCGCTCGAGTTGCTATACCACGAAATCGTCATCGTATCGCCGTTCGCATCATTAACCGTAATGTTCAATGTTGGAGTTGTTGGAATACCTGTGCTCCCATTTGTTGGTCCTTCGTTATTAATTGTTGGGAGATCGTTGTGTGTTATTGAGAAAGTAAACCCTGGTTTGGTGGTAAGAATCTCTGCCCCATAGAGAAATGTGGCTTGAATTGCTCCTAGCATAATGAGAATCGTTAACCCGATGATGAGAGCAGCCATTTTTTTCTTCACCGCACCAGCTCCGCCTCGGTCTTCTTCATCAGGATTTCACGCTGTTGGAGCGGGGTGATTGCAAGAAAATCACGGTTTTGAATGTAAGAGGCATCCACGATCTGGTAGGGAAGGGTAATAATAATCCTTCTTCCGGATATCCTTGTCTTCCGTATTAACGGCATTTCCTCAGCCTTACCATGAAAATATATATGGAATTGTCATTGAGTAAATTCAAATAGATTTTTGGTAGTTTTAGTAGTATAAGATTGTATTTTCCTCGTTTGTATATATGATTCACAATTCCTTATATAATTATAGCATCCTCTAATTATTATCCGTCAGTATATTTTTATTCAGTCCATCCAGGAGTAATCTGAGTTGAAATGGTTATTTTCTCAAGGTCTAAAATAACGTTTGAAATGGGAGGATAAATAAAAGTTACTGTTACTTGATTTGATGACTTTGTTATGGTGTAATCAGTGTTCTTTACGAGATTTGCTTCAGATAATGTTGAATTCAGAAAATTGAACCATATTGTTGGAAATGGAGTAATTATCGCTAAGGATTTTACTAAAGTTATTGGAGTGTTTGTTGATGTTAAATATTCTGTTCGTACTGGATATGTTCCGTAACCGGTAATAGATGTTTTTTCATCGTTAGGGATTAAATCAATACAAGTGAGTGATAGGTTTACTTGACGAACTGTAGTATTATAGAGCACAGAAAATTCTGGTTTAATAATAAATACTGACCCTTGAGTTTGATTGAGAATAATCCCCCCAAGTTCATAGTTATAGGCTTGGTTAAGGAAATATGCATTTTCTGATGTATAGCGAAGGACCCCAAAATTGTCTTCGTACGTATCTCCTACGGTTCGAGTGATTCTATACGCCCATCCATTCGAGATTAACGCGAGTCGACCAAACGCTTTATTTGACATGAAAAATCCAAGTTCTCTACTGCCTAAGGTAATTGAGGACGATATCGGAACATCTTGTTTGAGAGCAATCTGGGTATCAATAGAAAATTTAAATTGTGAAAACTGATCTGACACAACACCCATATGTTCAGCTTCTCGGGATTCCATCCATTTTGGAACATAGATCGTTTGAACAATTGAAACCACTGCAAGAACAAGTCCAACGATCATGACTGCGACAACGATACCAGCGACTGCTTCATCCTTTTTTTTCATATTTCTTATTATTTTTCGTATATGTTTCACGTTATCACCTTTTTTTTCTTATGGAGGACGATAATAATTGTAATTTTGTATTATTTTTGCTGGTGAAAGTATTGCAGCATAAAGAGAAAATTCATCATAGTAACCGTTGTATAATCCAAAGTATAATTGATTTGTTGTCACTTTTATTGGTTTTGAACCAAGAGCAAGCGAGCCGTTAAGGTTGGCATTGATATAGAGGTTCATGGTAGTTTTATCATAGGTAGTCACAATATAGTTCCAGTTGTTTTTCAAGCGCGCTGAGAGGGTATATGGTATATTATTTGAATCCGTAAAAGTTACGAAAACCTTTGTCTTATTCGCCTTGACGACGTAGGATCCAGATTTTGAGAGTATTGTGCGGTTGGTTTCACTTAAAGGAATTCGTATCACACATTGGTACAAATCATTGTTTTTCCCACCATAGATTGCGATATAACTATCGTTGATGAATGGAATTATTTTTATGTCATAGCTGTTTATTCTCGGATTCGTGGAAATTTGAGTTGCACCATCAACGGTATCTATGATATCACCATTTTCACCAATCCGTAAGGTTGTGATCCAGCCATAGTATTGATACCAGTTCCAAGGGTCGATGAGGTCTTTTGAGATAATGGCATAGACTCGGTCGTAGACTTTGAATATCTCTGGTTGATGAGACATATAATTGTCAGTGTAATATCGTCTAATGAATTCTAGGTAATCAATCCATGTTTTACTGATAATGCCATTGTCCGCTATTTTTAGGGTAGTAACATAAGCAATATATCGCCAAGCACCACCGTCATAGACAGTAAACACACAGGTAAAAATGTTGTTATCAACCTTTGTAATTGTTGGATGATAGCATGAAGTAGTAAATGTCCATGAATCGATTACACTTTTTTTAATTGTACCATTGCTTCCATAGATTTTCAGAGTAACTAATCGTCCATAATTACTAGGGTTAAGAGAGTCACGATAAATAATAGTATAAATGTCTCCACTAACAGAAATCATCGATGGTTCTCGACAGCGAAATAAATTATCAAAAATATAAAAGTCTTGGACACCAAAAATATGTCCGTTGTTGCCTATTTTTATTGTTTTTACTTTTCCTTGTGATGTGCTATACATTTGATAGGCTATTGCGTAGATACCGTTGCTCTTGTTTATCGGAATAAATGAGAAAGGCGTATTCATGCAATCAGCATCAAACGTATATCGCTCGATGAGTGTGATTCGCCCGGTTGCGTTGATTTTCACTGTTACAATTTTACCATGATTATAGCTTGGTAATATCATATAATGACAATATGCAATTGCATAGACCTCATTATTAATCGGGATAATTGTTGGTGCATACGATGCATTATATGTTCCGTTAGTGGAGGTATAACCTTGTTCGATGATGAACGAGTCAGTAAAAGCTTGTGCTACGGTTTTGCTGGTAGTGTTTACTTGTACTGTTTTTAACATCAATTTCGCATCAATCCCTCTGTAAACATCCGCGACATAGTGACTGTCTGATGTAAGAATTTCATCTTCTGCATAGCATTTAAGACCCCCGATTTCTTCCATATCAAGAATAGGATTATTGTGGATGTGTCCATCGTCATGTATCCAAATTGTTTTAATGATACCGTCACCAGCATCGCTTCGGTACACAATCCCATACACTTCATCATCAATTGGAATGAAATACGATGCTGCACAGAGGAAGGGTTCGAAAGTCACATCTTTCTTAGATAAAGAAACAATGTTTCCGTTATCTTGAATATGGACTGTTACTATTTTTCCCCAGAGGTTTGCGGTAGGAGAATCGACGCTGTAGGAAATACCATAATAGTCATTAGCTCCATGTAAAGGAAGAATATGAGGATAGCGAATACTATTACCTGCACTCATTTCAAATGCCATTTGATCAAATGCTTTTGCAAGAGGCGGAATAGTCCGGCTGAGTGTAATATCACCGTTAGACAATATTTCAATCGTTTTTAAAAATCCTGACTGCCTCAAAATCGGACCTGCGTAGACAATCGCATACATATCATCATGGACATTGATGATTTCTGGATTCCCACCATCGTCGTCATCAAACCAAACATGGAAAGAAATATCAGATAATATACCCGTATTTGTAATTTTCACGGTTCGTAATCCGCCATCATCTCCTACACAATTATAAACGATGACGTAGATATCAAAACTGTCAACGACCTTAATAATTTCTGGTTCTATCATGATATCCCCAAAAATTAATTTTTGATTCACAGGGGAAATCGTTCCAACATTGGAAATATTTAGAGAAATTAATACCCCGGTGTTCGCTACGTTTATGCCGTATACTATCGCATATACGTTGTTGCTTGTATAGATAATATCAGGAGCAGATGAAAGACCCGCATCGAGAACACGAGTGTTAATTGCAGTTTTATTGATACGCCCGTCATTAAAAATTTGCACCGTTTTAATATATAGTTGGTTTCCCACACTTGGTTTAGTGTACACAATAGCTACTATTCCATTACCTGCATTTACTTGAATAATTTTTGGGGTTTTACACGAGGCATCAAAATTATAAAAATCAAGATAATACGAAGATGTAGATAGATTCTCAATAATATCTCCAGCATCTGTTATATTAATTGTACTCAGGAAACCTAACGAATTTTCATTCGTCGAAACAAGAGCATAGATATTACCATTGACAGGGATAATACAAGGATCATAACATCCTAATGTATAGTTTCCGAATTGTGATAAAGATGACTGAAGAGGTGTACCAACCAGTCCATCACTGTGTCCAGAACGGTTTATCCATGCCTCAATGGTACATTCATTGGTGACGCTCAAGGTATTTGAATTAGCAACTTGACCGTAATCATCAATCCCATCAAAACTTAAAGATTTCGTCGAATGGTTTAATTCTCCGTTTAATCTTTGAGGTCCACGTATTTCATTTGGGGTAAGAATACCATCATTAGGCGGAAACTGCCCGGAGGAGTCAAAGAGCTTTATTCCTGAAGATTCATCGAAATGCCATATTCCCATTGCATCGATCTGAGTTGTAAAAAGTTTTATTCCCCCAGATTGGTTGAATGTAGAATTACCTGATGTATATTGGATCCAGGCTTCATAGAGATAATTTTTATTAGACGTGAGATTATAAAGAGTAAATTCATGAAATCCAGAGAAAGGCGCTGCTGTGATATTCAAAAATGGAGTGCGATTCCATTGAGGGTCATCAGATCTTTTCCATTGAAACCAAAGTTTGCCAGGAAGATAATTAATCTTAACAAAATTGTAAAATGATTTCAATGTTGCACTATGAGGCCAGACATTATAGGGATTTAATGTTTGAACATAGGGGAGGTCACCTCGAGCGCCTTCTTGTACAAGACCAGCCATAATCATAGAATTTGTGTCAGGATTGATAATTTTAATTTGGATTTCTAAACCAAATAAACTAGCGATAGCCGGAGGAGTAAATATTATCTGTTCACCGATACTCCACTGTCCGTCACCATTGCTATCAATAACACAATCCTTTGCAGTAACAAAAAAATCTTGTCCACCAACAGTGATAACAAGTTTGGTGTTTAGTGATAAGGGAACACCTCCGTTGTTTTGTAAATAAACATCTTTTTCATCCGCCGAAGCAATAATTTGTGCTGATGACACGTGATATGTTGATGATGGACTTGTTGCGTTGTTTAAAACGAGTACATAAACAATGCATAAAAGAGAGAGACTAATAGATAAAAGTAATATCGTCGCGATAATTTCAGATACTGCTTTGTTGCTTCGTTTGTTTGAAGTATTTTCTCCTTTGAAATAAGGAAGTAATAATCTTTTTTTATTTATTCTCATTGTTCCTACCTTTCTTTTTTATGATGAAGTTTAATATTTTGTGTAATGATCAAATATTTCATCGTCCCGTAGATGTGTTTTATAGACAGCAAATTCATCGTAGATACCGCTATATCCTCCAAATATAAGTGACGTGGCAAAGCTCTGTATATTTTCATTACAAAGTAAAGATACGTTTGTTAAATTATTAAAGAATTTAATTCTCGTATGGTCATAGGTTAGAACAAGATAGTTCCAGCCTTGATGAACAGGTAATGTAAGGGTTTTATCTCCAAAAGTCGTCCTTAATGTTGCTGTAAAAACCGTTTTATTTCCTTGAATTGCGTACGAACCTGATTTTGAAATTATATTTTTTAATGTCGCACTCGTATCGGTTATGGTAATTTTAACGGTTTCAATGTACCCATCATCATAATCTCCCTGATAACATACTGCAACAATGTCATTGGTGATGTTCGTATACGAAGGTAAAATATTAGCGGCAGATTTTAAGTCCAATGTGAAATCAAAAATAGCATTAGTAACGGTCCGATAAATCGATCCATTTGTCGCGATGCGAATTGTACTAATTTTTCCTTTTGCTGTTGATCCAGAGGGGACAGTATAGATCAATGCGTAAATATCTTGATAGATATGGTCGAGAAATTGACTATGTGCAATATCGCTATTAGAGTTTACAACTGTAAAAGGAACAGCATCAACTTTTTTTATTATCGTCCCATTGGAAGAAATATAAAATGTCTGTATAGTACCTGATATTTGATAGGGGTTAACCCACACAGATTTTGAGTATGCCAGAGCGTACGTCGTGTTATAAATGTGGATAATATCAGGCCTGCTACAACCATAGGCTTCAAAGGTAAACGTAGCAAATGGATTTTGTTTGATACTCCCCGTATCGTTAATTTGGATTGTGATGATGACTCCTGAACCTCGATGCTGCCCAGGAATAAAATAATCATATCCATACAGTAACGCATACAGATGATTACTTCCATCAACTGGTATTAAATCTGAATATTCGTCGTAACCAAATACTGATGAGAAATATGCATTCATCGTAAAGGTATCGATAAGAGTAATGTTTCCTGTCAATGATATTTGTATGGTGCTTACAAAATCACTTTTACTGGCATAGTTTGTTGAGTGATAGGAGACAGCGAAAATATCATTTTTTATGCGTATGACATTTGGTGAACAGAAATTTGAATACCCTGGTTTCGTGATATTGTACGAACAAAGAACAGAATCTTTTATGGTTCCGTTATCTGCTATTTCAACTGTTTTTAAAGTAATCGCTGGATTCCCATTATTATCAAAAACAATCATATAAATATTATTTGTAACATAAACAATTTTGATAGATAAACCAGGAGTAAGCTCTGGCATTGGGATATCCAACGTGTCAATAAAACTGTTATCTGTTTTTCCAACATTGGATATACGAATCGTGTGAAGTGACATACTTCCGTACTGAACCTTTCTGGATACCACGGCATAGATATCATTTGCAATATGAACGATATCAGGTGCATAGAAGTTTACAGGGCCTAAAAGAACTGAATCGTATATTTTTTTCAATATCGAACCATTATCAGGGATTTTAATGGTGAGTAAAACTCCATTGTTTGTATCAGAACCAACGCTTTTGGGGTAGACAATCGCATAGGTATCTTTCACTGAACTTACTTCGATAATCTTTGGAGTTAAAATTGTATACGATGATGCTGGTTGGTAAACATATTTCCATGCTGGATCATTAGTATGATTGGTTATTAATCCCAGATTTGAGATTTCAAATGTCTTTACCTCCGCGCGCGTACTAAGACGGTAGGTCACAGCAAATATATCACCTGTGATATGAATGATCTGAGGATCAGTAAATTGATTCCAATCAGCAGGCGGTAACAGTGTTTTATAATTCACTGAATCTACAAATGTTCCGGTATCGGATAACTTTATAGTAATTATCGCTCCACCTTGTATCATATTTCCCATTTTATCCCCATAGAATACCGCATATATTTTATCAAAGACATGAATTATTCGAAGGGGAAGATCAGTGATATTATTATTATCAAATTTATAAATAGTGTTATCAGGGAAGATGTTCCAACCGTTTTTGATTTGGATAGCTCTTAAAGAACCATCGGTATCAGAATCTCGAAATACTACAGAGTAGTAATCGTCCTTGACATGAATTATATCGAGATACAGCATGATACCTGCCGCGGTACTTGCACTGCCAAAATTGTAATACGATTTTGGTGCGGTGATTGTCCCAGCAGGAGTTATTGTTACTGTTTGTAGGCGCCCAACATAGCGGTTGGCAGCCATATAGAATTCATATGACGAGTATGCAATAGCGTAATAATCTCCTTCAGTGTAGATAATATCAGGGTAATAACAATTGATTGAATCAATAACAACTTTCCCTTGAGTAGCTTTCGTGATTTTTCCATTTGATAATATCTGAACGGTTGCGATATATAAAAATCCGTTTTGTCCCCTGTATACGATAGCGTATATATCGACGCTTGCCGCAACTTTGATAATTTTCGGTGTTTCACATCGTACTGTTTCAAATTGGTAAATATCAACAACGCTTGTTGTTGCATTTTCAGTAATGTTTCCCTCAGCAGAGATTTGAACGGTATAAACAAAACCACTTAATGCAGAATTCCGTGAGACAATCGCAAATCGATCACTGGATATGTTAATAATATCAGGCTCGTAACAACCATATGTTTGAGTACCAAAAAATGTGCTATTTATTCGTTGAACATTAGTTCCCTTGTATTCATCTTTAAACTCTGGTTTTACCCATCCTTCTATCGCTATCTCACTCGTGGGAGAAAGAGTCGCTGCGTGATTTACCACTACATAATCATTGTAGCCATCGAAACGTAACGATCTATTATTAACAACGAGGCCAGTTTGATTAAGTCTTTGCGGTGCTTGCGTTACATCCGGGGGAAATAAAGTTCCGTTGTTTCCACTATTAGATGAATCGATTGCTATCAACCCAGAATTTTCATCAAAATGCCAAAGTCCACTTGAATAACTCTGCGTTCGAAATGTATTTATTGATCCAGAGGAAGTAAGCTTCTGACTTGCATTCGTTGAAGAATTATATTGGACCCAGGCTTGATACAAATATTCTGTGTTTTCGTTTAAACCAATAAGATTGAAATTATACGATCCATTATGATTAAATACTTGTACCCATCCAGTCGAATTCCAAGGAGCACTATTATTTGCATTATAAACAGATGTTTTAATATAAGTAAAACACACTTTTTTCGTTCCTATGTAGTAGCGAAAATCATAATGCATATATATTTTCGCTGTGTTAGTAGTGATAGAATCTGCGTTTAAGGTAACTGCAATTGGGTTTACCGCTTGAGATCCCTCTTGGAGGACGCCTCGCATGACAACAGTATTACTCGCTTTATCAGTAATGGTCACAGATATTTGCATTATTGGTAGATTTGGATTATTATTTGGAATAACAATTTTTTCGCCTATATTCCATTGACCATCCGCTTTTGAAGCGGAGTCTAGAACATCACCAACCTTCATGATAACTGGTGTTTCTGCAAACATCACCGTAATTTCTGTATCAAGAGGCATTGATTGACCACCATGATGTTCAAACACAACAGAATTTCCTTCTATCCTTCCGATGATATTTACTGATGGCGTTGTATCAGGAAAGAATACGGAGGGCAGAGAAATTATAACAATCGCTAATAAGACAAAAAGTGAAACACCGATACCTATAAGCAAAAGTGTCCCTAACACTTCGGAGGCTGCGTTAATTTTTCGTTGATTTTTTTTCCCCAAGAGATTAGTAAAAATTTTTAATTCTCTTATCGCTCTTATCATTGTATCACATTTTAAATATTTTTATTTATAGTTTTTCTCATCCCACTAAGTACCACTCTAAGGTGGAATATAGACACCTCTAAAAATTTTTATTTCATCAATTGATCCTTGTAATCCGCCGCCAAAAATAAGATGATCTGTATTCGTTTTAATTGTACCTGAACAAAGTTCACTCCCCCCCGTTTGTATAACATCATTTACATACAATTTTAAAAATCCACCCCCATATGTCAAGTCAATTTTTGTCCAATTATCAAAGGAAAGAGTCCCTGAAACAGTATAGGTTGTATTTCCAATGGCCATCCAAGCAGTGAGTAAATTAAAATTTACCATTATCGCATATGCGTCCCCCTTCTGGATGATAGATCTTTCATCACCAATCAAATCAATTTTTTCCATTGTGAGAAAACCTCTTTCGCTCGAATTGATAGATCCGTATACGATAATTAATCGATCAATATGGGTTAAAAGATTCAGAGCAGCAGAACCACCAAGAGCTGAACGACCTTTGAATTCATAGATAAATAATGCAGAATCTGAAATATTACCTGTATCATTTATTGAAATCGTAGTTAAAAATCCACGTTGCCAATTACTATTATTACCACCGGTAAAAGAAATAGCATAGAGTTCATCATCAATATGCATTATGTCAGTTTCAAAATTATAATCGATTGGTGAAAGATAGGTGTAGAATGGAAGTATGTCGAGGGATCCATTAACGATATGACCTAAGGGGCTAATGCTTAATGTTTTTATAAATCCGGTTCGGAGTTGATCATTCGAATCAGCACCATATGAAATTGCAAAAATATCGTTTGTGACATGAATCATCGATGGTTCTAACCCAGCCTCAGGCAATCCAAATTGATAGATATCTTCTAATGGCTCAATGATAGATCCATTATTTAAGATATGGACTGTGATAATGTATCCATTACCCGCTGTAACCCCAAACCCATTGTAGGTGATTGCGTACATATCACCCGTGATATATACTAGTGAAGGCTCTGAACAACTTGTTGTTAGTGGAAATTTTATTTTATCAATGATGGCTGGTCCAATATCTCCTTGATCGTCTATCGCTATGGTAACCAAATACCCCGTCCCGTTTGGAAAAGTTTCAGAGGATGTTCCACCAATAGCTATTGCATAAATATCGGTCCCAATGTTGATGATATTGGGTTCTCGTCCATAGTATTCCAGGGCATCAAATGTATCGATAATATCACCGATTGTCCCATTCCCATAGAGCGAGAGTGTAACAATATGGCTTTTTGCTTCGGCTTGATCATCTGCTGCTCCATACGCTATTGCATAGATGTTATTATGAATTTTAATTATATTAGGTTCAAAAAAATGAGGAACTGCTATTGATTTTGTATCAATAGTACCAAGGAAAACACCGTCATCAGTCATTCGAAATGTTGTCACATATGCAGAAGAATTGTCACGATAGGTTATCGCGTACATAGTACCACTTATCTGAATTAAATCAGGTTCAAAACAGGAATTTCCTAAGATATCAGAAATATTTTTTGTAGATAATTCTGACACATTACCAGGGAACTGCGCTCCAATTTTTGATACATTCAGCCATGTTTGAATGGTTATTTCATTGGTTAAATTAAATTTAGGGTGATGAGGAACATCAACATAATCGGATTCACCTGTAAAATTTAAAGATCCGTTATTTTTCCCACCAGCTATAAATGTCGCACCATAGACCGTCCCATTACATGTTGGATTAATTTCATCATGCGCAATGGTCGATCCAATGGATTCATCGAAATGCCAAAAACCTCTTGTAATTTGGTATGTATAGAAAGATATTGGACCAGATATATTGGTTCCATTACCAAAATTCATCCGAGCCCAACATTCATATTGAGTACCACTTAGCAATCCACTTAGTTGCAGACCATACCAACCATCAAGAGAAAGTGGTTTTACCGATGGTGAGCTGAGATATGGTCCTCCAAAAATACCATGGGTAAAATTGAGGAGACCTGATGTAAAAAAGCTCGTATCATAAAAATCATAATACATTTTTAATGTCGCAGAAGTTTCTGAAACATCCTCTGGTGGCAAAACTGTTATGTATGGAGAAGATACACTCGTTCCTTTTTGGATAATTTTGTCGAAAATGATGAAATTCTTATCTACATCGACAATGACACATGACACTTGTTTTCCTAGCAGATTCCCTGCAGGATACACAACACGCTCACCTATAGTCCAAAATCCATCGCCATTTTCATCAATCCAATAATTAAATTCACTAACGCTAAACGTGTCTTCAACAGTTGCGATTGTTATAGTTATTTTTGTTTTTGTCTTAAGGGGAGTTCCACCTTGATGTTCAATAATTACACTATTATTTTGAATAAATCCAACTAATGAAATCTGTGGAGGTGACACATCTGAAAAATTAGACCAAGGATTGAGAACAATAAGAGAGACTGCAGAAAAGACGCTAACTGCTATTACAATAAGGGTCAGAGTACCTAGTATCTCGGCAACTGCTTCATCTCGAATATGAGGTACCCGTGAGATCGTCTCTCTATTCATTTACACCCCTAAGGTGAGTTTAAATAACAACCAAGTCGCAAATACCATGATAAAAATATGTTTTACGCTGGATGTAAATCGCCCGTCTTCAAAGACACCTGCAACCAATGCGGATCCAAATGATTGGACAAGGCATGCAAGATAGAAAACTGCGGTAATTTCCTCTTGTGATGCCATACTTCCGCCCCCCATAACGCCCTGCATCCCCTGTGAACCTTCGCCCCCTACCATCGCAGGAATAAAACTAGTGCATAAGATTAATACGATCGCTAAGAACACGAACATACCTACATAGATGACAACGACATAGGACGCCATATTAGTTCTTCGTTCTGCTTCAAGCATTTTAATCTCTCGCGCATCCTTTGCCGCGACATCAAGTACATCAGCGACATTCCCTCCGCTGTTGCTCGCCTCAATAATAAGTGTAATTGTCCTTTGAATCGATTTTGTATGCACACGCTGCGAAAAAGCAAGAAGCGCATCGCTAACGCTACCCCCCCAGGAAACCTGCTGAGAAATCTTCTGAATCTCAGGTGTAAGAATTCCATAGTCTCCTCTCGATGCAAAAAGTATCGCCTTGGTAAACGTCATTCCAGCTCGGCGAGATTCTGCAAGATCTCGAACGAAATTAGGGAAAATTGAGTCAATCTTCGAAATTCTTCGTGCATGTAAAGATTGGTACATTCCGTACACACCGGTCCCAGAAAGCAGCGCAAAAACAAAGTAATCGACAAAACCGCCAAATCCTTTCAGAATACCAAGCAGCGAGAGCACACCCAGGAGTACGAAAATTGTTACCAATACACCAGAAACAACGTTGACAATCAGTTTGGTCAGATTCTTGGTGACGATGAGATTTTTAATGTAATTATTTTTATGTATTTTATTATTTTCTTTCATCGCTACTACTCCTGAGACATCATACGAATCACTATCGCAAATCCAATGTGAATGAGGGGGACGAGTATCAAAATTAAAATGTAAAGGAATGTTGCGTTCCAATCCCCACTGATAATCATCATGAGTGGAATGACAATAAGCAGTAATAGCACACCTGCAACAGCAGCAGTAACATAGCTTTCAGCCATAATCCCTAGGCTTTCCAGGAGTTGTTTCTGAGCGTTCCGATTCTCCCATAAGTATTGATCAGCCTTATGCATAAAATATGTTTTCAACGAACCACCTGATGTTACGGTCACAACCATCCCTTGAAGGAATTCCTTAAATTTTTGTGATGGTGTGCGCGCAATATTTTTCTTAATGGCTGTGATAATATCAAAACCAAGGAAACAGACGTCACGATAAATCCATGCTGATTCGCCCTTAACCTCACCATAGATGTCCTGTTTGGAGAGGCTTTTAAAAATCTCGGTTGGTGTAACACCAGCGGACGCCATCGCGGAGATGAAGTTGATTGCGTAAGCAAGATTTAGATCTATCTTCTTCTTACGTGCCTTCGCTCGGCTTTTTGGTGTAGATAATAACACCACATAGATAAGAACACTGATAAATATAGGGATGAGAAGGAAGAACACAAGTAATCCGCTATCTAATGCAATATTAATGAGAGGAAAAACAAGAAAAACTAATGAGACGAAAATAATAAAGGTAACTAGGAAGGCAATGATGGTGCTAAGAAGGACATATGATAGATAAGCACCCGCACGAATCTCCATGTGAGCCGATTGTAATGTCTCCTGCAGGTGCTGATTTGCTCTTTTTTCTCCAAATCGCCCAAACCATTTATAACTCGTTCGTTGATATTTAGTGAGTGTTATCGGCATCCCTCCGTTTAAATCCTATTTATTCCTTTGTTTTTTAACAAGAGCGATATCTTCGGACGACCCTTCCGATCGTATATCATCTTGTTTCCCAACCATTACTTCTTTAACCTCTAGCTCTGGTTGTTTCTGTTTAGGATGGTTCCCTTTGCTGATTTTTTCCATGATTTCGTCAGGTGTCTCTAAATAAGAGGCAACCATCCGTGCTACGTCTTTAAACGCTCGAATATTGTTGTCTTTCATCCATTCGAGAAGCTCAACACGACGTTTGAGTTCCGCCATCATTTCGTCTTTAGTCATCCCATGCTGGGCTCGTATGCGTTCCAGGACATAGCTTTTCCCAGAGTAGTTGAATTGGTCTTGTACTGGATCCCAGCGGAACACCTCGTTTGTCAATATTTCTTTTGTCATCGGATCAATGTCGACGATTTCTACAATCTGTTTACATCGTCGGACCCGCTGGTCACCTACTTCAGCTTGCACCTGGATCGTCACAATATCTAATGATTGTAGCATGACTCGTGGGATTTCAATCGGTTTGCCCTCCAATCGATGGATGAGAGATTGAGCAGAGTCGGCATGAACCGTCGAATACGTTGTATGTCCCGTGGCCATCGCCTGGAACAACACGTACGCCTCTTTTCCACGAATTTCTCCGACAAGGATATACTCAGGCCGCTGTCTGAGCGCAGCCTTCATCAAATCATATAAGTCAATTTCTCCAGCAAGTTTATCATTGATCACCTCACCAAACCCGGATCGAGTCACCCCGGGAATCCAGTTTGGATGTGGCAAGTTTATTTCTCTTGTTTCCTCAATCGAAACGATTTTTGATTCTCGAGGTATGAAAAGTGAAATCGCATTCAGCGTCGATGTTTTCCCTGAAGCAGTCCCACCAGCGATGAGCGCGTTCACACCGTTTTCAACCGCAAGCCACATGAACGCAACCATCTCAGGAGACATGGTTTTATACATAATCAGATCAGTTGCGGTAATAGGATCAGAACGGAACCTTCGGATAGTAAATGTCGAACCGTTCGTAGTCACTGCTTTACTCAACGTCATCTGAATACGAGACCCATCAGGCATGGTGGCATCCAGCATCGGCTCTGCAATGGAGATATGTTTGCCGCATTTCTGCGCAAGCTGAGTCACAAATGCAGACAACACAACCTCATTAGGAAATTGAATATTGCTCTTCAGAGAACCATACTTACGATGATATAAAAAAATAGGCAGACGAGAACCATCACATGAAATATCCTCAATATTAGAGTCTCGCATCAGCGGATCGATCTTTCCATACCATAAAAAATCCCGCTTCACATAATACAGGATTTTAGTTTTAAGCACCTGATCAACTTTCATCTTATAGTCTTTAATGATTTGATCAATCCGTTCTATGAGAAACGCTTCAACCTGATTTATATCCAGTTCATCTAAACGAACATCAATAGAATTCATCAAGGTATCCTGAATAAAATCAGAAGAGGTGTGTTCTCCCTCAGACAGTTGAGGTTCGATTGCTTTGTAGAATTTATCAAGGGACGCGGTGTCTTTCAATACTTTAATGTAAGCAAATGGTTCATTCACAGGATAGAAATCAAGCTCCACCAGGTTTTTTTCATCAAGGGAAACCTCATGTGAAGCAAAAACAACCATACCTTTCTTACCGCATTTCGTACACTTTACAGTCACTTGTTGACCTGGTTCACCCTCACAAGAAATTTTTGATTGACATTCTGGGCATACCGCAATTTTTTTTATCATGGTTCATTCTTTATTTTTTTCATGACATCTGCAGGGTTATCCGCATACTGGGCGACCACAGTAGCGACTTTCTTGAACTCTCGGATATTGTTCTTGTTCATCCAATCCAACAATGTCGTTCGATTCTTGATTTCACCAATCATGCCTTCTCGACTGATGTCTTTTTCTGCTCTGATGCGTTCTAAAATGTAACTTTTCCCGGAGTAAATGAATTTATCTTCAATCGGATCCCAATGAAAAACTTCATTGGTGAGAATCTCCTTTGTCGTCGGGTCGATATCAATGATTTCTATAATCTGTTTGCATCGTCGTGCTCTTTTATTTTTTACACGAGAGATGACTTGGATGCAGACGATATCTAATGTCTGCAACATGATACGTGGGATTTCAATCGGTTTGCCCTCCAATCGATGGATGAGAGATTGAGCAGAGTCGGCATGAACCGTCGAATACGTTGTATGTCCCGTGGCCATCGCCTGGAACAACACGTACGCCTCTTTTCCACGAATTTCTCCGACAAGGATATACTCAGGTCGCTGTCTGAGCGCAGCCTTCATCAAATCATATAAGTCAATTTCACCGATGACTTTATTTCCGACAACGTCACCGAACCCAGATCGAACGACACCAGGAATCCAGTTTGGATGCGGCAAATTGATTTCTCGGGTTTCTTCAATAGAAACTATCTTTGACTCACGTGGAATGAATAAGCAAAGTGCATTCAATGTCGATGTTTTTCCTGCGGCAGTCCCACCAGCAATGAGCGCGTTCACACCGTTTTCAACTGCAAGCCACATGTACGCAACCATTTCAGATGACATGGTATGGAACTCAATAAGATCTGGTGGTGAAAATGGATCTTCACTGAATTTCCGGATGGTAAAAGTCGATCCTTTTGTCGTGACTTCTGTACTCATCGTCATCTGAATACGAGACCCATCAGGCATAGTCGCATCCAACATGGGCTCTGATATCGAGATATGTTTACCGCATTTCTGCGCAAGCTTCACTACAAACGCAGTAAGCTGGTCTTCATCGTCGAACTGTATGTTACTTTTTAAGGAACCGTATCGACGGTGATATAAGAACAGGAAAACGCCAGAGCCATCGCAGGAGATATCCTCGATATTCGGGTCTTTCATGAGAACTTCAAGTTTTCCAAGCCCAATCGATTCTTTTTTAAGATAATACAATATTTTTTTCTTCGTTAGTGTATCGATATTGAGCATGTATTCATCAATGATTAAATCGACTTTTTCTGTAAGATATTTATCTCCACCTTTTACTTCAAGATCCACAGTATTAAATGCAAACCCTTCAAGTGTCTCTTGTACGAATTTAAGGAGGTGTTTCTCTTCTTCCGCTAAACCCATCTCAAGAAGGACGTATCGCTTATCTAGGGACTCTTTTTCGCGGATAATTTCCACATAAGCAAAAGGTTCTTGTAAAGGATAGAAATCAATTTCTTCAATTCCATCTGTCGAGTATCCCATACGCTCCAAGGTAACGGTCTTAAGTGTGTTTGCCTCATTGGGGAATTGAATAATACCATCCGGGGTGATTTCGTCTAATTTAATTTTTTTAGGATCCGGAGCTTGACCAGGTGTATCAAATGCTGATTTTTGAAACAGACCTTCTATTCGTGTTATTTCGTTCAAGGCGGCATTCTTTGCATCATCGTCTAACATTACTACTTCAACTTTCTGAGAGGCCGCCGTCCCTGGTTTTGACTCATCTGTTCCAGTTTTAACTGCTTTTATCTTTTGATCAAGCCATGTTGCTTCATCGGGTTTGACTTGTGCGATTGATTCTTCAAACTGAGGAAGCTCATCCTTGGTTTTAGTTAGTTTCTTCTTTACAACAGGGTTAAACTCGGCTGTTTCTCCTTCCTTTTTCTTTTTCCTAAACCCGATATGTTTCTTTGTTTTAAGCGGTGCCGGTTTCTTTTCTTTTTCTACCTGTTTAACCACAGGCGTAGTCTTTTTTCCGCTTTTTTTAGGGGGTTTGGCGACCCTAAAATGAGGATTTTCAGCCTGAGATGGGGACCCAAGTATCTTTTGTTTTATACTTGTCATTTTTTGATTAATTGTAGTTCGTGGAGGAAGAGATGTATCTTCTCTTGTGTTTTTTAAATCTTTTTTAACGTGTTTTTGACGACTTTCTTCAAAACTTTTAGTTTTGAGCCTAGTGTTTCGTCGAAGGAGGAGTAGGGGATATTTCTTTGCTGATTTAATCTCGTTTTCTTCTTGTTCCTCACGCTTGGTCTTTTTCTTACTGTTGATAAAAAATAGCGAGGGTTGCTTACGGTTGACCTGTGGAGGACTTTTCGATAGCGCTTTCGATTCCTTTTCGCTGCCGAGAACCTCTGAATGAGCATTTAAAATTTCGTCTACTTTTTTCTCTATTTCTGAATCGTCATCTGATTGTGAAGAACGAAGGGGCACTTTTTTACGAGTATTCTGTCTTTCCACAGTACCCCTCCGTTATTGCTCTCCTACCGATTCCATGCATCCCATCTTCCCATGTATATGTATTCGAAAGAGTAGTCTAAAGAGAATTAACCTTAACTCTACTTTTCGCGCATCTCATCCAACGAGTTTTTGATATAGATTGTTCGTATTTATAACTTTCTTTAAAATTTATGTTTCACCAAAAAAAAATCAGTCTCTAGGTTTTTTAAACCAGAGGATTGCTGCTAAAAGACCCAAACCAAACGGCAGGACGATCACATAATAGATAAGATCAATTTTTCTGAGGTACACCGTGATGTCATACCCTGAGACATAAAGGACGATGAGCGCCACAATTACTATAGGCACTAGGATACCAACGATTAGTGGCACTGCTTCTCTGTTCATTGTCCTCACAACCAGAAGCAGAACAGAAAGTGACTATTTGTAGTTAATGGAAAAATCGTTTTTATATGGGTTGGATGAGAAAAATCTATATAAACCTTCATCAGATTCCTGGCTAGAAGGGATTTCTGTGACTCAGAAAACAAATGTAATCATCATGGGTGCAGCAGGAAGAGATTTTCATAACTTTAACGTGTACTTCCGTAACAATACCGCATATAACGTTGCTGCGTTTACTGCGACGCAGATTCCTGATATCGCAGGGCGTAAGTATCCAGCGAAACTCGCAGGAAAATATTACCCAAAGGGGATCCCGATTTATCCAGAAGAACAAATCACTGAACTAATTAAAAGATATAAAGCTGATCTTATTGTGTTCGCGTATAGTGATCTCCCATATGCGTACGTCATGGGCAAATCCGCCATTGTGAATGCAGCTGGCGCTGATTTCATGTTATTAGGTCCAAAGAGTACAATGCTTGTTTCAAAAAAACCAGTGATTGCAGTCTGCGCAGTAAGAACAGGCTGCGGAAAATCACAAGTCTCAAGGAAGATTTTTGAAATTTTACGGAAGAAAGGGTTAAAGGTTGCTTCAATCCGTCATCCTATGCCATACGATAAAGATCTGATTACTCAGATATGTCAACGTTTCGCGAGTTATAACGACCTTGACAAGTATAACTGTACGATTGAGGAACGAGAGGAATACGAGCCGTACATTGACATGAAAGGAGTCATCTATGCTGGTGTTGATTACGAGAAGATTCTTCGAACCGCGGAAAAAGAAGCGGACGTTATTATCTGGGATGGAGGAAATAACGATTTTTCGTTTATAAAACCTGATTTACTGATCACGATTGCTGATCCTCACCGTGCAGGCCATGAGCTTACGTACTACCCTGGAGAGATGAATGCGCGAAGTGCGAATGTCGTCATTATCAACAAGGTAAACACAGCGCGGAAAGAAGATATCGAAACCGTTCGCACCAATATTAAAACCATAAACCCGACCGCACAGATTATCGACGGGGTTTCAGCGGTTCACGCTGAGGATAAAAAAATGATCACGGGGAAGCGTGTCCTTGTGATTGAAGACGGTCCAACCGTTACCCATGGGGGGATGCGATACGGCGCCGGGACTGTTGCTGCAAAAGAATACGGTGCGAAGACGATTGTAGACCCGCGGCCGTTTGCAGTTGGCTCGATTATCGACACGTTTGAGAAATACCCGCATCTGATCAACGTTCTTCCTGCGATGGGATACGGAAAAAAACAGATAAAAGAGCTTGAACAGTCAATTAACAACACAGATTGTGATGTGGTCATCAGTGGCACACCGATTGATCTTATCAGGATTCTAAAAACCAAGAAACCGGTTGTTCGGATCAGATACAGCGTGGGAGATAAAACCGCTCGTGAAATCGAAGCGCTCCTGCTTAGGTTCTTGAAAATAAAGAAATTATTTTAGTTTTTTTCCAAAGAGAACGAACTGCGCTAAGAGGGATTCCAGCTGGATGTGGTCGTTGCTTCCTTCGACAAGTCTGAATTCGATCTCACCGGTTTTTTCCATGAGTTGGACTTTGTGTTCATCAGGTATCGTAAGGTCAAAGATAGTGCGATGGATTTGTCTAATGATTTCTTCACCGCTCAACCCGTAGGTGATCAGCAAGTCGTACAGCTGATTACGCGCAGCCATGAAGTTTCCACCTAACGCGGTGTTAATGAGTAATTTAACGTCCTCTGGTCGAGCGGTCGCGGAGGTTTCATAGAGAAGTTCTGCCGTTATTTTTTTATCCATAGATGCACCGACTTGCAGGACGTTGATTGCCTTTCGCATATCCCCTCTTGCGATAAAAATGAGGGATTCTAGACCATCAGGGGTGATTTCCAGTTGTTCTTTGGTCGCTATCTTTCTGATGTATTTTTTCACGTCGTCTGCAGTGAGTGGTTTGAACCGGAAGACTGCGCATCGTGACTGGATCGGCTCAATGACCTTGGATGAATAGTTCACAGAGAGGATGAATCGACAGATATGAGTATATTTCTCAATGGTTCTTCGGAGGGCTGCTTGTGCTTCTTGGGTGAGGGAGTCTGCTTCGTCAAGGAAGATGATTTTAAAGG
>CAYGVY010000002.1:0-18321 GCA_964353435.1 uncultured Thermoplasmatales archaeon
AACTCTGTGACCGGCTTGCGATTATTGATCGTGGGAAAATCGTTGTTCTGGGTTCACCTGAACAGTTGAAAAAAGACTTAGGCGGGGATATTATTCGCTTGAAAGCACAGACACTAGACCTTGATGCGTTAAAGAAATTACCTTATGTGAAAGAGATCAGTCCCTGCGATGGTGAAGTGTGTTTAACTTTGGAGAATGCAAATATCCATTTACAAGAAATATTAAACGTCGTTGGAAAGATAGATTCTGTAGAGATCCGGTCACCTACCCTTGATGATGTGTTTTTACATTATACCGGAAGGGCTATTCGAGAAGATACCCCTGAGGGTAGCTGGGCTGAGAAAGCGATGAATGCGAGTGCGAAAAAATGAGCGAATTAAAAGGTATCTACGCATTGTGGTATCGAGAAACCAAGGTGTTCTTGCGAGAGCGTTCTAGGATTATTTCATCGGTTATCAATCCTCTGCTTTGGTTGCTTATCATCGGAGGTGGTCTTGGGTCAGCTGTGTCCTTTGGCGGAATCAATTATCAAACGTTTATTTACCCGGGGATTCTCATTCAGACCGCTTTGTTTTCGTCGGTGTTCTTTGGTGTCTATATCGTCTGGGATAAGAAGATAGATTTCATGAAAGAAGTGTTGGTTGCACCGATGAGACGAACCTCTATTTTTGTTGGAAAAATATTGGGTGGGTCTACTGACACCTTGCTTCAGGTTTTAATCTTGTTTGTCATCGGGTTTATTTTTATGATCGGTGGAATTATGCCTGGTTTGCAATTAACTCCTTTTTCTGTACTTGTTTCGCTTGCATTTTTACTTGTGGTAACAGTTGGGTTAGTCAGTGTTGGCCTCATCCTTGGTTCTCAAATGGAAAGTCCAGAAGGGTTTCAGTTGATCATCAGTTTTCTTATCTTTCCGTTGTTCTTTCTTTCTGGTGCACTGTTCCCAATAACCAATCTCCCCGCATGGTTAGCTCCCTTCATTTTTGTCAACCCCGTGACGTATGCGGTGGATGGCATCCGAGGTGTCTTGCTGGGGATCTCCCGGTTTCCTCTCCTTTTTGATTTTGCACTTGTTTGTCTTTTTGCATTTATAATGATTCTCATTGGGACCTATGCGTTTAAGAAAATGAAAATCTAAAAAGCGTTAACAGGGGTGCTTTCGAATGGAATCTTGGAAATCTATGATTCACGCCAACCCTACTGAATGGCTTTTGGAAAAAAATAATCCTTCAGTACGATATTTTACCTTACGTGATATTTTAGAAAAACCTGAGTCTGATTCAGAGTTTAAAGTAGCAAAACAGGATATCATGAAGACCGGTGTCGTGCCAGCTATTTTAGCAAAGCAGAAGAAAGAAGGGTATTGGGATGAGCCTGAGCGTTTTTATACCGAGAAATAAAAGGGGACCGTCTGGCAATTGATGATTCTTGCTGAGCTTGGAGCTGATGGGAACGATGTCCGTATAAGAAAAGCATGCGAGTTCATCCTTTCTTTTTCACAGGATATGGAAAGTGGTGGTTTTGCTCATTCCTCGGGTGCTAAAAAAGGTGGCGGACGCCATAGTGAAGTGATCCCCTGTTTAACAGCGAACATGGTCTGGAGTTTGATTCGCCTTGGCTATTTGGATGACCCTCGGCTTCAGCATGGCATTACATGGATTACACACTATCAGCGGTTCGATGATGGAATCCTGGATGTACCAAAAGGCTGGCCGTATGACCGGCTCAAGGCAGCATGTTTAGGCAAGCATACCTGTCATATGGGTGCAGTAAAAGCATTAAAAGCATTGGCAGAAATCCCGGAAAAGAAACGATCTGCTGCGGTGAAACAGACGATTGAAAAAGGAGCTGAGTACCTACTGCTGCATCATGTATTCAAAAGCAGTCATAATGTGAGCCATGTGCCAAAACCAGGGTGGCTGAAATTCGGTTTTCCGCTTATGTATCAGACAGATGCTTTGGAGATTCTTGGAATTTTAACCCACCTTGGGTACAAGGATAAACGCATGCAGGAGGCTATCGATATTGTAGTTTCAAAGCAGGACAACGAGGGGAGATGGAGACTGGAGAACACGTTTAATGGACGTTACCAAGTAAACATAGAAAAGAAAGGAGAACCAAGCAAATGGATTACGTTGAATGCGCTCAGAACATTAAAAAGGTTTTATAGCGACGAGAAAATAAAGAAAAAATAAAATGGGGCATCGGTTCTTGTAATGTTGTCTTTCTTTTTTTGGTTAATTGCTGATTGTTTCTTAGAGATCATATAGAAGGAACATATAAATATTTAAAAGTGATACTTTCCTTTGGATGCATATTACGGATGGGATGAGAGCCTATGGCATATACAGAAAAGCAGTCATCGTTTTAGTTTTAATGCCATTTCTCCTGGTTGGTTTCAATTGTGCGGATGCATCACCAAATAAAAATATCATCTCCCAATCCCATGCGTCTTTAAAGGATTCAGTTCTTGTCGCCGATGTTTTTCATTATGTCGATGTCACATTACTTAATGAACATGAAAAAATCTGCATCATTGCGTACAGCGGAGATACAGAACCGGAACCACAAGCTCGTACTGAAAATAATTATTACAAATGGGAATATGATAACGGGGTTTGGAAGGACGCCAGTGGTTATGATTCTTCCTATATTGATCCCTCTAAATGTTATCATGAAAACAATACCTATTCGTTTTATATCGGAATTTCTAACAAAGCAAAACCTGGCAGCTGGACGATTAAGATACTCGTAGACAACAAAGAAACCACTTCTGTTTCTTTCAAGGTGATTATCGGTGATTTTTGTCTATTTTTTTCAACAATCATCGGTGTTTTTCAACCCACGATGAAGCAGAAGACCTTGCTTGCGGAAAACGAATTGAGATGTTGTTATAAGGAACGGAAACTGGAAGCGTCTGAAGAGAACATTGAGAGAATCGTCGATAGTGTTCTTACGAAGCATCCGACTGTATCAAACGAAAAAAAATCAGAGGATAACAACATAGATTTTTATTGCTCAAATAACAATCCATTCAGCAAACAGGAACCAATACGATCAGCGATTTCTCTTTATCCCCGAAGCAAACTTAAGGAAATAAAAATTGATAGATCGAAGTCTTTGTTTTTTAGTGGAATATGGGGCGGAGGTAAAGATTTTTGTTCACTGAAATCAGATGTTTTTAAGAGATTTTTTATGATAATAGTTGTGTGTATTTTTTTGTCAACTTCGCTAATACCTATGGTTGTATTGATGGGTAAAAATCAGGACTCGGGTAATATCACCATTATTAATGTTCAAAGTTTTCCTTTGGTTGGTGGCAAATGGACTGTACGGTTTTCAACCGTTGGAAGAGCGGACCTTATAATCACAGCAATTAATGGGACTTCTTGGAGTAATGCTAAGAATTGTAGTGGTTATGATCTTCAGTTCCTTTCCATACAGCGTGGAAATCAAACCCTGGATTATGAATGGGCGGACGGTTCTGTTATTATTGAGAATTATTCCTCTAACGAAACAGGGTATGAAATCTCCAAAGTCCTTGATGCCGGTGAACATTCGTTAAAGTTCCAGTTTGGAGACGATGTTGCCTATGCCTATAATGATGCTTCTACCTGGTGGAATTCTGGCTGGTTGTATCGAAAACAGCTCACCATCAATGGAAAAAATCTTGGCTATCAGATGAAAATCATTATCGGAAATACAAGTGGAGGAAACGTTAATTGCAATGGACATGTGCGCAGTGATTTCGGTGATATCAGGTTTATCAGCTACTCAGATAATACAACACAATTCCCCTATTGGTTGAGGAACTATACAACTAATACTCAAGCGACATTCTGGTTTAACAATACATTAAATGACTCATCGATCTGGATGTATTACGGCAATCGGACTGCTTCGACAACGAGTAATGGATCGAATACGTTTCATTTCTTTGATGATTTTTCAAATGGAATCAGTAAATGGACAATGGCGTCCTGGAATACCGATTCTGTTTTCATTGATCAGACCAAGGGAAGTCCAGCTCCAGCGTTAATACATTTACCAGATACGTCAGTACCTTCGAATAGGACCTATCAGGATACAAGGATTCGTACCCTGTCGTATAAAATGCGGAACGGCACGATAGAATATGATGTATATCTGAATGGAACACCGCGAAGTATTCATCAACTCGGCTGGAGGGTGAATTCTTTGTCGTGGACGAATGGATATTGCTGGCGTTTGCAAACTTCATATGGTGATGGTGGTTTTTTTCGATTTACTGGTGAGGCAGCTTGGACTCAAATAGGAACAAGCTTTCCTGATGTTACCGCAGCTACTTGGTATCACGTACAAATAAATGTTTCAGGATCTAATTACGCAACAACAGTCGCCCCGCCATGTGGTGGAGTAAGCACTCGTTCTGTATCAGATTCAACAAAATTAACCGCCGATTATCTCATTTCTCATTTGCATGGTGTGAGTATGGATTCTACAAATTACGTACTGGTGGATACGATTTTTGTGAGAAAATATCGGGCAACACCCCCAACCTGGAGCAGTTATGGGCAAGAGGAAATTTATACCGATGTAAGTAACCCCTCTCCAAGTGACAATGCTATCGCCGTGTCGCTTTATCTCAGCAGCTTTTCCATTACCCTGCATAATGCTGTCGGGAGAAAAATGAATATAACTTGGAAGACGAACACAAGTGGAAGCTGGGTTACATTTAACACGACAAACGGTGGTGGAACAGGGGTTGGCAACGGAACCTATGCTGCTACAAATACGTCATGGGTTGTTTCTCATTCAAAAAAATATTGGTGGAGGGTTTGTGTCAGCTACGGCACAGGTTGGACAAATCGAACGTTTTGTTTTACAACAATCGCCGCGACAGTAATCAGCAGTCCCTCTCCAAATAATAATAGTATGAGCTATGTCGAACCCATCTGTCATGTTACACTCTCAAATCCAAGTAGTGGAAATGCTACCATTCGTTTCTATGAAAATACAACTGGAGTTTGGAAACTACAACAAACAACATATAATGTAAATCTGACAAATCCTAAAATAATCAACTGGAATAAATATATCAATGCCACGTTGTTCGATCAAAATTACTGGTGGAAAGTCAACGTCACCGATGGAAAAAGCTGCTATCATGAGAAAATCTATAAATTCACGACCTCATCGGACCGTCCACCTATCCTTATCAACGAATATCCAACTGATCTCTCAACAGGAATTATAACAACGATAAGCAAAATCAATGTCACCATTCAAGACCCTGATAATAATTTAATGAACTGGTCCATTACAACAAGCCCAAATATTGGAACCAACTCAAGTAGCAATGTGCACGACCGAAGCATTTCATGCAATGTATCAGGATTAATAACTGGTACTGTGTATTATTGGTATGTCAATGTAACAGATGGAATAATCTGGACAAATCAAACATATTCGTTTGCCACAAACTACCCTCCAGCTATAGAACTTATTTACCCAAAACCAAACGGGACTACAGCAATCGAGGAGCTTACAACGTGCAGGATATGGGCGAATGATACTGAGAGCGGGTTATTGACTGTCACCTGGGCGACTAATGTGAGCGGCAGCTGGGTGAATAAATATACGACTCATAGTGTTTCTGCAAATACCGCAACCTCGTACCAGTTCACAGATTTTACAAATTTTTATTATAAATATTACTGGAAGGCATATGTAAACGATGGGTCACTAAATATAAGCAAATGGTTTTATTTCACCACGGATGTGATAAAAACCTCAGTAGACACCATCACACCATATAATGTGCTTTATTCTCCAAAAACAATCGTAGTTACCGGTCCTTCAAATCTTGATAATGTTGCTCTTTGGTATCGTTATTCATCTAATGTCTCCTATTTCAATTGGTGGAGCTCAAGTTGGAATTATCATAAAGTACTGAAAATTAACAATGCCAATAATAATTATCAGATGAAGATCAATGTCACCATGAGCTCAGGTGGAAATGTCTCCTGTGGTGGACATTGTAAAAATGACTTCAGCGACATTCGCTTTGTTGACAGTGACAATACGACTGTACTTTCTTATTGGATGGAACGATATGTGAGTGGAAGCTATGCGAATTTCTATGTTAAAACGTCAGCAGATGTGCAAACAGATGCCAAAATTATCATGTATTACGGAAACAGTGCTGCAACAAGTAGCAGCAATGGCGCAAATACATTCCTTTTCTTCGATGACTTCAATGATGGAGATTATACCAATAACCCCACATGGACTGTTGGTAATGGGACATGGACGGTGAACGCCGGGAAATTAGAAACCTCATCCACCATCCATCCTGTCATCTATGAGACATCATTTTCCTCTACCGATTATATTATGGAAGGGCGATTTAGAATCACCACGACTCCTGTTACTGGTGATCGACAAGCCTGGTTGCTCACCCGTTTAACCGATGTTGGTAATTATTACGGCTATGGATACCGAGGTGCAACCGGAACAAACTACTGGGAATTATGGAAAAGGGCCGGAGGAGTATTTACACAGCTTGGAATGCATACACCATTGACCTTGACTCAGAATACGTGGTATAAGAACAACTTTCAAGTCGCTGGAACAAGTCTCAAAGGAAAAGTATGGCTGAATGGCACAGCAGAACCATCCGCTTGGGGTGTTTCAGTCACGAACTCAGGTCTTTCCAGTGGACGCATTGGTCTCAAAGGAACATCAGTTGCTGCAACGGTTCAATTCGATGATATATTAGTAAGAAAATATGCAGCAACAACCCCAACCTGGAGTAGTTTTGGAAATGAAAAAACAAAAAATCTTACGAACTGGGTTCTCGTCTCTACCGACTTGTCGTACCCCTGGCAATGGAGCTTTACCTTCCCGAATAGTACAGGTTATTATCAGTTTTATAGTATCGGTAAGAAATCAGGATCACCAGATGAAACGCCACCAACGACCGGTGATGCGACATGTTATTTCCAACTCAGTATCCATCCTCCGTTCATAATGAGTTATGACCTCGTCAATAAAACAGGTTCAAAACTCGATAATATAACCGGTCTACTTGATGTTAATACGGAATACAGCTTCATCATAAATATAACAGATAACGCTGGATATGACGATATCAAATACGTCAATATCACATGTTGGTTCGACAAAGGGAGCGATACCAGTCTGTACAATCAGACCAAGGGTGGAAATCTGAACATGTTCCTTCAGTATGTCAACACCACGGGAACTGCTCAATTCAAAAAATTTTGGCCACATGACGAACTACAGCTTGTTCTCATCAATAGCACCGAAACCATTGTCAACAGTACGAGCAAAAAAATAAAAATCAGCTTCCATCTAGGAAACCAAACAAGATGGGCAAGCAGTAACAACACGTGGGATACCTCCAAAAACACGACCAACGATCCATATTCATGGAACTTTAATATCACTGCTTCAGATAACTGGGGTTCAAAAACATGGAAAAAAGATGAATACGGAATTTACAAATTTGTTTCTATTATACCTGAAAAAAACTGGGTAGATGTCCAAGCTCCACCAGGATATAATGCGACAACCAATGTCGTCAACATCACCTATTCTTCGAACTACGACTATAATATTAATATATTTTTTGAAGAGAATCTTACGAATGTTTCGTCAGGTGACGTCATCCCCATTGCTAATAACGTTTACATATGTGCAAATGCAGATCCTAACGATGATATCACCACCGATATAATGTTCAAAGGCATCCGAGAAATAAATGCTATTGACGTAATCAACGCATCAGGAATTTTTCATAAAAACAACACAACCCAAATCGTTCACGTGCAGTTCAATGTGTACATACCCTTTGGTACTATCCCTGGAGATTATACGGCTCATGTAGCTACGAAGATAAAACAGAAAGAAGATTAATTGTAACTCTATGCTATATCTTTTGGTTCTATGAAATAAAGCATAAAAATTGAGAACCCAAAGTTTTATATGATGGACAATGAATTAGTGATTTGCACCCTAACATATAATCATGTTACAATATATTAGGTAAAAAACTGGTGAGGGCTAGAAGGATGGGAAAGCAGAACATATATTCAGTTCTCGTTGTAACAGCGTTGGTATTATCATTATTCACTGGTATGTTCTGTCTTGAACCTTTAGTCGTTAAAAATGCGCAAGCTAATCCTGGGAATATAAGCGAAAAGTGGTACAACGCGACGACCTTAAACGTTACGATTCTCTATAGAGAACCAAGGATTAATTGGTATGGTTTTCAATACAATCAGTCTGGAACCTGGGTCTCCAGACTCAACACTCAGAGTGATGTGAACGCTAGTGCGGAATACCGATTTGTTGTGAATATCAGTAGTGATAATGGGTGGAAGAATATCACGTATATCAATATCACTGCTTGGTACGACCAAGCAAATGCGAATAGTGTTTATAATCAGACGTTGGGCGGGAACATGAATTTGTTCCTCCAGTATAAAAACCTCACCGGAACCCCGTCATGGAGGATGTTGTGGCCTTCTGGCGGCGAGGTTACTGGGTTTAAGTATAGGGAGAGGGTTATGCATGATCCTGTTGGCAGTCCAAGATTTACCGAGTGTCACAATCTAACGTTTTCGTTTGTCCCTGGATTTCAATTTCGATACGCTCCTGGAGATGGGAGTTGGAATACAACTCGTAATGCTACAAATGATCTTCAGTCTTGGAACTTCAAAATGTACGCATCAAATGAACAAGGGTACGTTTCTTGGGTTCAAGATGAATTCGGGATTTACTCATATACTGAAATAATAAGTGCGGGGTGGCCCGCTATCTATGCGTATCCTGGGCAAAATGCAACGGCAGAGACGAATATCACCATGGTAACACGTTCGAACGGGAATTATTCGCTTTCTGTAGATGTAGGGAACTTAACGCATAAAACACATCCTACTGCAAATATGTCCCGTACAAGGATATGGGTGCGAGGTGGTGATTTAGCTCTACCAAATAATTTCACTGCCTTTAATGATATAATCTACCTCTATGGATCTGCTGTAACACATCATCTTAATCAAGCAAATGGAACAAGTTTTTCAACGAGTAATATTGAGTATAAATGCAGTATCCCTCTTGGTCAGATCGCGGGGGAGTATACAGCTCCTATAAGATATCATCTAAGAACTTCATAAGAATTAATCAATCCACTGTAATCACTACATTTTGAAATCAGTGTATTGTTGACCTACAACAACCTATTCGTAGGTCTTAATTTTTTTTTGATGGTATCAATTTTTTATCTGGAAGATCTCTCTATATGACTCATTTGCAGAGTGACGTTTTGACAAAAAAGCTTTAAATATTATGCCCTCCAAACAACATACCTGACATATGTTAGCATGTCGTAAAGTAGCTCGATATGGAATGGATGAAGGTGAAAAAAATGGAGATGGAACGAAAGAAAAAAGTATTTTCCGCTGTAATAGGCATAGCATTAATCATATCTATGGTAGTAAATATCTTTCTTTTTGGACCAATCGTCATGATTGGGAAGGCTGATCCTGGTAACATCCCTAATATATGGCATAATTCAACAACTTTAAATGTAACAGTACTGCAGATTCCTCCGAGAATTAATTGGTATGGTTTTCAATACAATCAGTCCGGAACATGGATCACTAAACTCAACAAAGAGATCGATGTGAACAATAGTGCAGAATACAGATTTATAATCAATATTAGTAGTGATCAAGGATGGGATGATATTCAATTTATTAATATCACCGCTTGGTATGATCACGGCAATGAAGGTAACACCTATAATCAGACGTTGGGTGGGAATATAAATTTGAACCTTCAGTATAGAAATACGACTGGGACTGCTGTATGGAGGATGTTATGGCCTCATGGGGGCGAGTTTACGGCGCGTAAATATACAGAGAGAGTTGTGTTTGATCGCTTTGGTAGTATTGGTCATACCGAATGTCATAATCTGACGTTCCAATTTATTCCAAGCTATCAGGTTAGGTATGCTCCCGGTCCTGGGGAAGGGAGTTGGGATACAACCCGTAACGTTACGAACGATCTTCTGTCCTGGAACTTTAAAATAACAGTTACCGATAGTGGAGAAAGTGCTCCCCAATCGAGTACTACTTGGATAAACGATGAGTTTGGCGTTTACTCGTATAGCGCTATCGTAAGTGCAGGATGGCCGACTATCATCGGACAACCAGGAGAAAATGCGACAGCGAACAGTAATATATCACTCGTGACACGTTCGAACGGGAATTATACTCTCACTACCGATGTTGCGAATTTAGTTCATAAAACGTTTCCTCTTGCAACGATTTCTCGGGATAGAATCTGGGTGCGTGGTGGTGATTTAGATACCTTCGACAATTTCACTGCTAGCAGTGGCATGATTTATTTCTTCGGGTCTACTGGAGTATATCATCTTGCGCAAGCGAACGGAACGAGTTTTTCCACAAGTGACGTTCAGTATAAATGTAATATTCCCTTTGGTCAGATGGCAGGTGACTACGCCGCTTCGATACGCTATCATCTGACGACAACATAGTGATACAACTACAACATCAATCCCCCCCCCTTTTTTTTTTATTTATAAAAATTTTATTTTTTGTATGTATTGTATAACCTTTTTGTCATCCTTTTCCTGCCTTAATTACTATCAAAAAAATATCTCTTCAAAGAAAAACTTTAATAGACGAATACAGATAAGAAGTATGGATGGGTGATTCAGCAGTCTAGATTTACTCCAGGAGAGAGGAGAGTGGGAAAACAAACAAGAAAACATATAATCGTTTTTTTTATACTCGTAATATTTTTTTGCACTGTGGTATCAACTACATTAGCAGCCGATGATGTTACTCTCTCCATTAGCATGTTGCAAGGTGAACAACAAACTCGTTTTAACAAACCTGTGTTTGTCGCAGGTGTCTGGCAGTATGTGAATATTACCATAAATCAGATAATCGATGAATTGTCATTGAGGTTCTATAAAGGAATAACACTCACAACTGGAAATAAAAATGAAACAAATTATTACGAATGGAAATACGATAAAAATAATATAATGGTCTGGAACGATGCAAGCGGGTATGGTATTGAATACATTAAACAGGATTCTTGTTTTAAAAACAATACTTTGGTCAGTTTTTGTATAGGAATAAAGGATGCAATGCCTAACATTGTAGACTATTTTGAAAACTGGACTGTTGAAGTATCAAAGGATGGAACGACAGTACATTCTGAGAGTATTGTCGTAGAGAAACCAAAGACCGGGATTTCATTGAGTAAACCATCTTCAATCATATTTTATATTGATCCATTCACCATCATGGATGCTCAAGGTGATAATTTCTTTAAGATAGGAAATATTGGTAATGTTCCACTGTACGTAAATATCGATTACGAAAAATACAACGATATCGAAATTACAGATCTAAATAAAAAATTTTTACCTGATGATATTATCACTCATTATGTTATTGTCCATTCGAGAAGTTGGCCGCCTGGGATTAAAAGAATGGATATACAAGTAAATGGCTCATATCCTCGATCATATTTCGTCGATACAAATGCGACTGTTACCTTGTACACCTCCTTTATTATTGACGTGCCTCAGTTGGTCATCTATGTTGGACATAGCAACTATAAGATAGATGAAATCCAAGGCACAGGGATAACCTTCCAGTATTTAGAAAGATTAAACATGTATGAGGGTGAGATTAAAGATATCAGTGCATATGTTTCCGGTAACGGGGCAGTAACTGTAGAAGTGTCGGCAGACGAAAAAAACATTAGTGCGCTAAAATTGTATGATGGCAATACTGAAACACGTTCTCCGATTTCTTTTACTTCCACAAATACTTCAGAACGGACTATAGTCGTGACCGTTGAAGCTCTCGGTGAGGGAAAAACGGGTATCCTTACCTATAAAGTAAGAAGTGAAGGAGTAATTAAAACCTATACAACTCAAATAACCATTGGACCGCCAGCATCACCTGACAAAGGAACATCTGCGAACCCTGGTTTCATCATGCAGATCATTGTCATCATCGTCGTTCTGCTTGTTGTTATCTATATGGTTTTATCATATGTTAAAAATAGAATGAGGTAATAGAGAAAAAATGAGAAAAATCATTTTACCCTTTCTAATAGTGTTCACAATCCTCGTCCTTTGTTCAGTAATTGTTCCGCTGAACGCAAGCGCTGGGCAAGCAGGTGTAGGAGTAATAAACGTCCCGCCAAAATACGGGTATATCCGTGTTGAAGAGCAGGATAATTTTATCCGGGTGTATCTCAATATTTCAGATTATAACTCTTGGGCAGATATCAATAATGTGAGTGTGACCCTCGATAATTATGGTAATAAGTTCTCAACGTTTCTTTTCCAACAATATAAGAGTTTGGAATCCTATGTTGAAATAAATGAATTCAGCGAAACACCTGAGAATAATCATTTATTGGTTATCGAAAAGTGTTTTTTCGAAAAATCAAACAAGAAAGAAACTATCGATGAACGTTGCGACATTGCAATACGATTCGTCTTTCAAAAAACGTTTTTTACCGGCTTAAGCATTGTGATAAATGATAGAGCGGGATCCGCCCCCGCAGAAGCATACATCTATTACAACAGTGAAGAATCAATGAGAAGCGGCAATACCATTGTGATTCCTTGGATAGGATTACGAATTACCATCGATATCCCCCCATATCTTGTCGATTTAATCGCAATAGTAATCGGGTCGATTGGTGTCGTGTATTATCTTAAAAAAACAGGGATACTAGAAAAAAGACGAGGGAGCTATGAAAAAACTTACTAGTCGCTCCTGGCTTTTTCCTAATTGCCTCTTCATATTTTTTTCAATTTATCTCTTGGTGAAATTCGTGTTTATTTTCTTTTTCAGAGCCGCCTTTGAACCAAAGTTCATCTTTGAACTCACTCCCTTATATCTTTTATCAGGATTGAGCAACGTGCAGCTTGGATTACTTTCCCTTATGATTATACTCGCCGATATGTATCTGCATCTACGGTCCGGTAAACGAAATTTACTTCTCTCTTTCCTCCCGACCTCTGTGATATTATCGAGCTTGGGATTCACCATTATGTTTAGCCCAATGGATATAGCGTATGTCTATCACTACGGTCTGTTTGGTTGTCTGCTCTTTGTTGTTCTCATCGATTATCAGTATGTGTTAAAAGGTGTGGAAACCCCGACGATGCTCCGTAAAAAAGAACCGGTAACAATGAAAATTATGGAGAAGGAACCTGCTGTTGTCCGAGTCAAATCTCTCTTTGTAAAAAATGCGAAAGTCAATCAGCAGCCTCAGGTATCTCTTCTCTCAGAGAGCATGGTTGAACTAAAAAAAGTGTCAGATACTATTTTTCAAAAAATGCAGACCATGCTAGAGGACCTTGAAAGAAAAACAGTACGAATTGAAAAATTAGAAAACGATATTGAGGAGCGAAGAAGAAATCTTGTAAACCAGGAAAAAATGTTTATTAATCGCGTTATCCCTTATATCGAATCAAAAGAAAAAATTCAGATTGATGAGAAAAACCTCGTAAGAAATATCCCTAGGGAAGACAAAATCATTTTAAAAGAAAAAATAGAAAATCATCTCATCATTGATGAAATAAATGATATTGTTGCAGTCGTACAACGAGGGATTTTCAAAGAAATCAGCAACTCCTTTGCTGATTTTCTTGGTTATGAACGGACTGAGCTCTTGCAGAAGAATTTTTTTGTTTTTATCGCTCCACGTGGGTTTGAAGATGCAAGAAAATACTATCTCAATAGATTAAAAGGCGTTACTTCTAACTCATTCAGAACCGTATTACTTAACAAAGCACATACTGAGTTGTTAGTGGAAATCACTATGACACCAACAATTTACAAGGGAGATTCGGCTGAATTTCTTAGTGTTAAAGAAGTTAAAACAGGTGATACGATCACCATAAACGAAAAATAAATCTATATATGCCAGAAAATCTGTACAATATGTTTCTATTATACTAAAAAAATGAGTAGAATAAAACATATAATTTACATCGTTATTTTGTTACAACTAATAAAAAAAACTCCAAATAGCTACACATACACTACTATTAAAAGGAGAGAACAACCTCTATCATACTGTTGAATACTATGACCCAAATATTTAATTACTACTGAACTATAATATACAATACTAAAATAGGGGGTTATAAATAAAATGAAGAAAATAGCAATTCTGTTTATTGTAGGAATTCTTGTTGGCTCCACACTAGGAGTCGCAGGAATAAAAAACAACCAACAGGCAACCATGTCTCTGTCTCAACATCTCTCCACACCACAAATACAGATCCAATCAACAAGCAACGATTATATCATGCTTGAACTCGCAGGATCTTCAACGTATCTCTCCATCGCAGGTCATCCACGACTTCCAGAAATCATTCAGGTCGTTGAACTACCATTTGGATCTACCGATATCAGTGTTTCTCTTACTCCACAAGACATTACCACTCAGTATATCGACCAAGAAATCAAACCAGCAGTTGCACTCCTTCCCCTCACCCCAGAATACCAAAGTCTCGCCGCTGGTACCACGATGAAAGATGAATCCATTTATGCAATGACAACACCCTATCCAACAACCTGGTACACCACAACAACCAGTGTCGGATTAAACAAAAACAAACAACATGTTACTTTTCTTTCAATTCATTATTATCCAATTCGATACACACCAGCAACCGGAACCATACAGATAGCACAAAACGCAGACATCGATATAACCTATACCCCATTAGAAAATACTCCGTTCCCAACAACAAGTAACTATGATCTGGTCATCATCGCGCCAAAGAAATTTGAAAGCGCACTTCAACCACTTATCGATCATAAAAACAATTATGGTGTTCGCACATTTTTGAAAACCACCGAGGACATTTATGCCGCGTATGATGGTGTCGATAAACCAGAACAAATCAAATACTTCATCAAAGACGCCATAGATACAGAGGGGATAACCTCAGTCATGCTTGTCGGTGGTGTGAAAAACGTAGTTATGTCGAAACCCAAAGACGATGCGAACCAAGGTAGCAAAAGCTGGTGGGTTCCTGTACGATACACCAATCTATGGGATAACCCTAAGTTCCCATTAGCAGCTGAAACACTTCATGATCCTGGCACCCTCTGTGACTTATATTATTCCGATATTTACGAAGATGGCGGAGGATTCTCCAGCTGGGATCCCAACGGCGACGGTGTGTTTTCCTCTTGGAATAGACCAGGTATTGAAAATGACACCGGAATCGATTTGTCTCCTGATGTTGCCATTGGACGACTTGCCTGCACAAGCGTTTCTGAAGTAGAAACAGTAATCAACAAGATCATTAACTATGAAACCACCACCTACGGAGCTGAATGGTTCAAGAAAATGACGGTCGTCAGCGGTGACGGGTTCCTCGACCAGGAGGATTTAAACATACTATGGGACACCACTGGTCTCCCAACAGGAGCATACACGATTTATGCACAGAGCAACAACCCTTCTGCAGAATACGGACCGATTGAAACAATCAATGTTACCGTTGACAAAACCAAAGAGACTAACTTAACCTTCAATCATAATGATCATTTACGTATCAATCATTACCCAGGGTTACCTATCGCTGAAATTGTGACTGTCTCAGAAGGAAATATTCTTGGCAACACCGATTTTACCTATGTCCCCACTGATGGAGAAGCCTATTGTAACGAATTCTACTTCTGGGCAAACATGAGCTATGTTAATGGGGTTCTCACCATCAGAGGAAAAAGCTATGACCCCGTACCATACGGGAATCTCAGTAGCATTCATGTTTGGATCACCAACAGTGCTGATCAAATAATATTTGAGGACTGGCGGAACAACACCGAGATGTACTACGAAGGAGAATACACTACTGGTGAAAAAGCCTTACTTGGCCGAGGCGGTGCCTTATATTACATGCCACCAGAATTCGAACGAGACATCATCTGGGCGTCCAATGGGAAATTCACTGGACCGCAGGATGTTCTTGATGCATGGAGTGAAGGTGCTGGCTTTATGTTCCTCTCTGGTCATGGGAGTCCTAACGTCTGGGCTGATCATTACCCTGGGATTCCTGGGAACCGAGCATATGGTAGCATCGATGGGCCTACAGTCACCACCTTAAGACCCTGGCCGCCGTATTTCACCATCCCTATATTTCCTCTGGATACACTAAGCAATGGTGAGAAACTACCAATAGCGGTCATCGGCGGGTGTCACAACAGCCAGTTTAATGTCTCTATGATTTACGGCCTCCTTGATATAATGTATTATCTCATTCCAAGCTTCCCAAAACTAACCATGTGGTGTTATGGATCGGCAGTACCTGAATGTTTTAGCTGGAGACTAGTAAGTAACCCGAATGGCGGTGCGATCGCGTCCTTTGGAAACACTGGTCTAGGGTATGGAATGCCTGGTATTGATCTAACCACCGGTGGTGGAGACGGCTGGGTCACCATTGAGATCTTCAGACAATATGGGGACCTTGGCATAGACAATCTAGGATTGGCCCACCAGCAGACACTATCGACGTATATCAATACCTTTGACATGACTGACATGGAAGCAGGGCATGTGAAGAGCGTTCAACAATGGGTTATGCTCGGTGACCCGACATTAAAAATCGGTGGCTACCAGTAAGCCATCACATTTTCTTTTTTTTCAAACAATTTTACAATTAATTCAACAGTACGCGTTTTCCTGCATTAATCTATACCACATCATTATTTCATTACTTCTGGAATTCCTAGTGAAATCTTACTACCCTAAAAAAACAACCCGATCTCCTCATATAATCTTCACAGCTATCAATAATATATTTGTATCGATTACCAAATACGAGTCGCGTAGGAGACTATCATGAAAGTATTGATCACTGGAATAACTGGTTTTATTGGGGCTCATCTTGCACTGGAACTACTGAAAAAAAAGAGCTATGAGCTTGTGGGAACGTTCAGAGATAAGGAAAAAGCATTGATGTATGAAAAACAGGGCATCGAGATGAGAAAGGCAGATCTGCTCAAACCAGATTCCCTTAAAGACATTACCAAAGACGTTGATGTCGTTGTTCATCTCGCGGGACTGATGCGATTTCACGACCCTTGGGACTCGTTGTATAACCATAATGTGAAGGCGACACAGATCATTGTAGCAGACGCTCTTCAACACAGTGTACAGCATTTCATTTACAGTAGTTCAACAGAGGCGCTCGGCCCAGTAACAAGCATTCCCGGGGATGAAACAAGCCCGTATAACCCCTCCTATGAGTACGGAAAAACCAAACAAATAGCAGAACTCTGGCTCAAAGAAAAACAACAAACAGCTGGTCTTCCTCTCACCATTCTCCGACCAACAGGGGTTTATGGACCAGGTGACGTCTATGTCACCCTGTCCACCGTTCGTGCGATTGCCTACAGAAAATTACGTGTCCTTCCTGGAAAAGGAGATTCCATTATACACTTCACCTATGTAGATGATATCATTCAGGGGTTTCAAAAAACAATCGAGAAACCAAAACAATCTCTTGACGAAACCTTTATCCTTGCTAGCGATGAGTATATCACCTACAAAGAAATGTTTACTATCATTGCAAATCTGTTAAACGTACCACCTCCTACTCGTTCCATCCCCCTGAGTCTTGCAAAAGTATATCTCTCCTACATTCAATGGAGCAATAAAAGGAAAGGAATCGATGACTTCGTGATGCACACATCACTTATCGATACGATGAAAACAAATAGAGCATATACCAATATAAAAGCAAAAAAGATTCTGGGATTTACACCTCAATATAGCTATAGGGATGGGATGAAAAAAACTATTGAATGGTACAAAGAAAAAAACCTACTCTGAATCAAATATCAGATGGAAACATGCTCCTTTGGACGTAGTAATCCTATTGAATAATGATTTTTCCTCTTGAAACAGAGGATAAAAATGTTCTCTAGAAATTGGTCGAATAATGACTCCATAAATAGAACTCAGCAGTAGATTAAATTTTATGTATCAATGTATCACTTTACGAAATGCTAAAGTTGACAACTACTTTTTTTTTAACAGAAACCTATTTAAAAGAATAGCAGAATTTCAATTTGTACAAAGGACGAGAAACGAACGTTTCATAGCTCAGCCTTTGAAACATTTTGTTTTAGTTCTTTTGTAAAAAACTCCGAAATAACTAAGGAGGAACAACCACCATGAAAGGAACAATAAAATGGTATAATACACGAAAGGGCTATGGATTCATCG
>CAYGVY010000003.1:0-17953 GCA_964353435.1 uncultured Thermoplasmatales archaeon
CGCTTGGATACCTCACTCACACCTGGTTTAAATTCCCGAAGTTCGGCCATCAGAGGGTTACCGAAGTCGCAAGTCTCTACATCAGAGACGGTATGATGATGCGCAAAGAAGCAGTTGAAAAAGTCATCGCGGAGGACTGGAAACTTGACCGGAGAATGCTTACCGATTTCCTTAACTTCATCAACTATAAAGAAATCGATTTCTGGAAAATCGTCGACAAATTCGCAAACAAAGATATCGTGGAGAAACGAGACGGTGTATGGCGACTGAGAAAGAACGTAGAAGAGGCGTTACGAAACGGCGGTGAAGTCAAACCATAATGTCCTGTGGCCTCTTTGACTGAAGACATATAAGATACGTTCTTCCAACAAAACCGAGAAAGACACCTTCTGACCAAGGACTGAAAATATCACCTCTCGGGAAAACAAACAGAAAAAGGATGAAAAAAATGAATTGGAAAATTCCTCTCTTCAAGATGTACTGGGATATACAAGATATCGTTGCGGTCACCAAGGTCATCAAACGAGGAAGCTACTGGACCATGGGTCCCGAAATACAGACATTAGAAAACAACATCGCTGGTTTTATTGGAAAAAAATACGGAGTCTCGTTTAACTCAGGGACATCAGCGCTTCATGCAACACTTATGGCTTATGATATCAAACACGGAAATGAAGTCATTGTTCCGTCATTTACCTTTATCGCCACTGCAAACGTCGTCGTCCTTACAGGTGCGACGCCTGTGCTTGCTGACATCGAGAAGCAATCCTATGCTCTTGACCCTGAAGATGTCAAAGAAAAAATAACCAGTAAAACCAAAGCCATCATACCTATTCATTACGGCGGAGGACCTTGTAAAAATATTAAAGCGTTACAAGAAATCGCAGATGATCATCACCTCGTGCTTCTCGAGGATGCCGCAGAATCACTCGGGGCAAAAATACACAACAAACGTGTAGGGACTTTTGGTGATGCCGCGATGTTCAGCTTTTGCCAAAACAAGGTCATCACCGCAGGGGAAGGTGGCATCGTTGTCACCGATTCAAAAACTATTGCTGCAAAACTCCAGCTAATTCGCTCCCATGGCCGTGTCGAGAGCAAAGAGGGATATTTCGCGACCACCCGAGAGTTAGATTACATCCAAGCAGGTTATAATTACCGGCTGCCAAGTATCAATGCGGCACTCGTGCTTTCACAATTCAAGAAATTTAACAGAATCATACATATGCGCAGAGAAAAAGCAGCGTATTATACAAAAAAACTTTCAAAGATAAAGGATATACGGACACCGGCGGAATCTAAAGGTGAGTATCATGTCTACCAGTTGTACACCATCGAACTACCTGATAAAAAAATCAGAGACCATTTGCAACAACACCTCACCAAAGCAGGGATCATGACGAAAGTCTACTTCGAGCCGATTCATCTGAAAACATTCTATATAAAAGAATTTAACTACAAAAAAAATGATTTACCAGTCACTGAAGAAATAGCAGAAAAAGTACTTACACTGCCACTCTATCCATCCTTAACAAAAAAGGAAATTGATTACATTATTTCTGTGATTGAAAAAGGATGTGAATCAACATGATGCAAAAACAGTTAGAAAACATCTTTCGAGGAAAAAAAATCTTAGTCACCGGTGGCACTGGCTGCATCGGCAGCGAAATCGTACGAAGCGTGTTAAAATACAAACCAGAGGTAGTACGAATCTTCAGTAACGATGAAAACGCCACCTTCCAGATGATAAATGAGACCGATGACGCCGAAGTAAAAATGATGCATGAAATCCCGAACCGACGATTCTTAATAGGAGATGTTCGCGACAAAGAACGAGTAATGCTTGCAATGGAAGACATCGATATCGTGTATCACGCTGCCGCACTCAAACACGTTCCTCTCTGCGAATACAATCCATTTGAGGCAATCAAGACCAACGTTCTGGGAACACGAAATATTATTGAAGCTGCACTTGAATCAGGAATCGATCGAGTCATCAGCATCAGCACTGATAAGGCAGTCAACCCAGCCAACACCATGGGAGCAACAAAACTCCTAGCTGAGAAACTGATCATCGATGCTAATGAAGGAAAAGGCATAAAAGAGACCATTTTCTCTTCAGTTCGATTCGGAAATGTTTCGTTCTCTCGAGGATCAGTCATCCCACTTTTTGAGGAGCAAATCCGACAGAAAAAAATGATCACCATCACCAACCCAGATATGACTAGATTTATGATGTCTCTCTCCAACACGATTGAATTGGTGTTCCAAGCAACCCTACTTGCAAAAGGCGGTGAGATTTTCGTCCTGAAAATGCCGGTTATTAAACTGAATGATTTAATCGACGTCATCATTGAAGAATACACTCAAAAATACAATTTAATAAAAGGTAACATCGAGAAAAAAATAATCGGCCTGCGACCCGGAGAAAAAATGTACGAGGAACTAATGACCGAAACAGAAGCGGCATTTGCCTTTGAAACAGAAACCATGCTCATCATCCCTCCACAGCTAGAAATGCCTAGTATCCACCATGCCGTATCAGATTATCCAAACGCACACCCCTGTAATTCACATGGTTATTCCTCACGAGATATTGCTCCAATTCCAAAAGAAGAAATAAAACGATTGTTATTCTCATAACGCACTACATAGAAATCGTAAAGCACACTTTATCGATAATAATTCACAGTAATAATATAAAAACCCCCTAAGATCAGTTCCAAAGACATATCTTCCACGAAAAGAAAAAAATTACAAAGAGGAGAAACAATGACCGTAAAAGTTATCTTCACTGAATGTTCAATTCCATTTTGGATTGATGTAGCTGACACCCTTGCAAAACAACATCAGTGGAAACCAATCTATTGGACTGCACGGCCCGACTATAAAACAATTGTAACCAAACGGTTCCCAGACATCATATTCCACTCGAACATCGATGCTGTCCGCGGCATTCCTGCACCGGATTGTATGAATTTACCATTGCCTCCAATAGATCAACCTTTACTTAAGGACCTTTCCTTCAACGAATCAATTGCGCTCAGAATGATGAACAGAATGGACCGAACAGATTCATTTACTTTTGAAGAACGAGAACAACTCTATTATCAATATGTGCGATATTGGAATGGTATCATCACACATTATTCCCCAGATGTCGTTGTGTTTTCTGTTTCACCGCATCTTATTTATGACTATACCCTTTATTCTCTATGTAAAAAGTACAAGATCGTAACTATTTTATTTGAACAAACATCGTTGGATGGCTGGATTTACCCAGAGCAACATTTCGAAGAAGGATCCCAACTATTACAAACAACGTACAAAACTATGGTTGAATGCTGGAAACAGGGAAAAAACAAAAAAATCACGCTTTCCGATGAAGCAAAAAAACACCTGGATAAAATTTCAGGAGAATATTCTATTGCAGTCCCGTTTTATATGAAAGATCAGTTTCAGCAAAAAAATTTCGCCCGTTTTCTTATAAAAAAAATATTGACAAATCCAAAAAATATCTCAAATATGATAAAAAAAGGAAGATATCTTTTTTCACGACCACATTATATCAAAGAAAAAGGAAAAAGTATTCAAGAGTCTGATCTCAGAAAATGGAGATACCTCTTCTGTCGTATTCAAGGGATGAAGAAAAAAAACATGCTAAAACACATCTATACTACCTTAGAAAAAGAAGTGGATTTCCAACAACCTTACGTTTACTTTCCTCTCCATTATCGGCCAGAAAATACTACATCGCCTCTTGGTGAATCGTACGATGATCAATTCCTGGTTATCGACATGCTTTCAAAATGTGTGCCAGATGGTTGGAGAATTTACGTCAAAGAGCACTCCTCTCAGTGGCATATTAAATTATGTGGAGAAAGCGGGAGATCGACTGATTTTTACAATAGAATCGTCTCACTACCCAATGTTCAATTAATCCCGATCACATCATCGAATTTTGATTTAATCGACAATGCAAAAACAGTGGTCACTATTACGGGCACCGCTGGATGGGAAGCGGTTGTACGGGGAAAACCTGTGTTAATCTTTGGGCATGCATGGTATAAATTTTGTGAAGGTGTCTTCTTCATCCAATCGGAGAAAGATTGCAGAGAAGCGTTTGCGAAAATTCAATCAGGGTTTACTATTGATAAGGAATTAGTACACTTGTTTCTTGCAATAGTGCAACGGATAGGGGTCAACGCGTACGTTGAGCCCGCCTTTGCAAAAATTGTGAATTTTTCCCCTGACCAGAATGTCACACGACTCGTAGACGCCATTCGTTCGTTTTATATACAAATCACCAGTAACAAATCATAAATTATCATTCTACAATATTATGGTATTCATTGCACCTACCAACAATGATTTCTTATATCAGAAAGTTTTTTAAAATAATGTCAACATGTCCCATAACAGAACAATTAGGGATTCTAAGAGGTTTTCCAATGGATGTATTAAAAAATAAGGTTATTCTCTTAACTGGGGGAACAGGCTCGTTCGGTAGCAAATTCACCGAGATCGCACTCTCACAACATGATCCAGCAGCGATACGGATATTCTCACGAGGGGAGAAAAAACAGTACGATATGATGAATAAATTCAAAGACGAACGACTGCGGTTCCTCATCGGAGACGTGCGGGATAGAGACCGACTTCACCGGGCTATGACCAGCGCAGACATCGTGGTTCACGCTGCCGCTCTTAAACAGGTTCCTACTTGTGAATACAACCCTATTGAAGCAGTGCGAACCAATATCGATGGAACCATCAACGTCATTGATGCCGCGATTGACAGCGGCATCGATCGCGTAATGGCGATTAGTACTGACAAAGCAGTCCATCCGGTCAACCTTTATGGTGCAACGAAGATGACGGCGGAAAAACTCTTCATTCAGGGGAACTCGTATTCCGGTAAAGTGAACACGAAATTCAGCTGCGTTCGATATGGAAACGTTATTGGAAGTCGTGGAAGTGTTATACCGCTTTTTCTTGAGCAAAAGAGTACTGGGGTCATTACTATCACCGATGAGAATATGACCAGATTTTGGATCACCCTTGAACATGGAGTAGAATTCGTCATCGACTGTATTGGACGTATGCACGGCGGGGAAATCTTCGTCCCAAAAATTCCCAGCATGCGTATCTCGGATTTAGCAGATGCGATTGCACCAGGGACTAAAAGAAAAATCATCGGGATTCGGCCTGGGGAGAAAATCCACGAGGTGCTTCTTACGGAAAATGAGGCAAGTCATAGCCGAGATTTTGGCGATTACATTATCATTGAACCCGAACATCCATTTTGGAGCTCAGCGCAGTTGAAAGGAGGAAAATCATTACCTAATGATTTCCGGTATGAAAGCGGGGAGAACACAGATTGGCTGACCAAAGAAAAGCTCATGGCCATACTCAAGGAATTAAAATGCCTGGAAAACTAGCCATCCATGGGGGAACCCCGGTTAGAAAAACCATTATACCATACGGTCATCAGTGGATTGATCACGATGACAGTCAAGCAGTTACTGACGTGTTAAAAACCGATTGGATTACCCAAGGTCCTAAGGTTGAGGAGTTCGAACACGTTGTCTCCAAGTACTGTCATGCAAAGTATGCAGTCGCGTTTTCTTCAGGAACGGCTGCGTTGCATGCAGCAGCTTTCACCGCCGGTGTCTCTCACGGATCTGATGTAATCACGAGCCCCATAACGTTTGTCGCAGACGGAAATTGTGTTTTGTATTTAGGGGGAACGGTGAAATTTTCTGATATCAACCCAGACACCTACAATATCGATCCGGGTAACATTAAAACCACTCTTACCTCTAAAACCAAAGCACTTATTCCCGTTGATTTCGCAGGTCAACCCTGTGACCTTGATGAGATAAACATCATTGCCTCTGACCGTCGTATCCCCGTAATTGAAGATGCTGCTCATTCACTAGGGGCAGAGTACAAAGGAAAACAAATCGGTGGCCTTGCTGATTTCACCGTTTTCAGCTTCCATCCCGTCAAAGCGATCACGACAGGTGAAGGCGGTATGGTTCTTACGAACTATGAAGAATTCTATGAACAATTGCTCATGTTTCGCACACACGGCATTACCAAAGACCCAAGAAAACTTAAAAGAAACGAGGGTGCCTGGTACTATGAGATGCAGGAATTAGGGTTTAACTATCGACTCACTGATCTCCAATGTGCTCTTGGTATCAGCCAGTTTAAAAAACTTGGTACCTTCATTAAAAGGAGAAGAGCGATCGCCTTACAATACAACAACGCCTTCTCCGAGCTTCAAGAAATAACCATTCCTTATGAAAAAAAAGATGTACGATCTGCCTACCATATTTATGTGATTCAGCTGCAGCTTGAGCGACTTACTTGTGATAGAAAAACTATCTTTGGAGCGCTCAGAGCAGAAAACATCGGGGTTCAAGTACACTACATCCCAGTTCACTATCAGCCGTACTATCAACAAAACCTCGGGTACAAGAAAGGGAACTTTCCATTTGCTGAACGATACTATGAACGAGCACTCACTCTGCCCCTCTTCCCACGCATGACTGATGGTGATGTCGAAGACGTAATTGAAGCAGTACAAAAGGTTATTTCCTATTACAGGAGAGATTAAATGAAATTCCTAGTCATTGGCTGTGGCTCCATTGGAGAGCGACACATTCGAAATCTCCGCTTGCTCACTGATCAACCGATTATAGCTTGTGACACAAACAGTGAACGCCTTCGTCTCATCAAAGAAAAATATCATTTGGAGACATACCTGGATGTTGATGAGGCACTGAACCAGAAACCTGATGCTGTTCTTATCTGCACCCCACCAACCCTCCACATTTCCCAAGGGCTTAAGGCAGTCGAGCATGATGCACACCTTTTCATGGAAAAACCTCTCTCTCATTCCCTAAAACATGTTGATCTGTTGCTCAAACAAGCCAAAAAGAAGAACGTGATTATATTTGTTGGTTATAACCTTCGATTTCACCCAGGTATACAACTTTTGAAAAAACTGCTTGACGAGGGAACTATTGGGAAGGTCTTTTCTGCTCGCGTTGAATTCGGTCAATATCTTCCTGATTGGAGGCCACAGCAGAATTACCGACAAACATACACAGCGAGAAAAGAGCTCGGTGGTGGCATCATCCTTGATGCGTCCCATGAAATCGATTACATACGATTTCTCCTTGGTGAAGTCACAACAGTATCATGTATCTCCGCAACACTCAGTGATCTGGAGGTGAACGTCGAGGACACCGCAGAAATCCTCACCACGTTCAAAAATAACGGTATCGCAGAGATCCACCTTGACTTCGTCCAGCGAGAATATTCACGAAACTGCAAGATAATAGGTGAAAAAGGAACTATCGTTTGGGATTACCCAGGAAATTACGTCAAGACTTACAATAGCGAAACCAAACAATGGACAACCCATCCTATCATTATAGAACCTAATGAGATGTACCTTGCGGAGATGAAACATTTTCTTGCTTGTCTTCAGGGAAATGCAACTCCACTCGTGAATGGAGACGACGCAAAGAAAACCCTGGAGGTCATATTAGCAGCCAAACAATCCTCAAACACTGGAAAGATGATACGGTTATGAGCAAGATTGTCGCCATCATTCAAGCACGAACCGACTCCACGAGACTACCGAATAAAGTAATGGCAGATATCTTTGGAAAACCCTTGATCATCCGCCTCTTGGAGCGGGTGAAGGAATCAACTACAATCAATGAGATCATACTTGCGACAACAACGAGAGCTGTCGATACCCCGCTTGTTAACGTCGTGCGAGATTACGGGCTCCCTGTTTTCCGAGGAAACTGCAACGATGTCTTAGATCGGTACTACAAAGCGGCAACTAAGTGCAATGCCGATGGCATCGTCCGTATTACGGGTGACTGCCCCTTAATCGATCCAGCGGTCGTCGACAAGGTTACCCAGGTTTTTTTACAACATAAATACGACTACGTTACTAACACTTTGGAACCTACCTACCCTGATGGTTTAGATGTGGAAGTTTTCTCATACACTGCTTTACAAAAAACATGGGGCGAAGCAATCCTTGTCTCTGAGCGGGAACATGTCACCTCCTACATACGGAACCATCCTGAGAAATTCTCATTAAAGGACGTGAAACATACGATTGATCTCTCGTGCATGCGCTGGGCTGTAGACCAACAGGAAGACCTTACCTTCGTACGAGAAGTCTTCAAAAGACTATATAACAAGCAAAAGATATTTCATATGCAGGATATTGTTGACCTTTTACAAAAACACCCTGAATTAATAGAAATAAACAATGGGATTCAAAGAAACGAGGGGTATCTTCGTTCTTTAGAACATGATAAGAAAATTAAAAGGTGAATAGTTATGGCTACAAAGAAAGAATCACGAGTCAAGAAATCCTTAGAGCTCTGGAAACATGCAGAAGATATCATCATGGATGGCACACAACTGTACAGTAAAATGGCGTCTGTTGGAGTGAAAGGTGTATCTCCAGTCTACTTTATCAAAGCAGACGGTGTCTATGCATGGGACTACGAAGGAAACAAATACATTGATTACACCATGGGCCTTGGCCCATGCTTCGTCGGATACAACAACCCAAAAGTAAAAAAAGCAATTCAGAAGCAACTTGAGGTCGGTACGATTTTCTCATTGCCTAGTCCACTAGAGATCAAAGCAGCGGAAACACTTATCGATATCATCCCATGCGCGGAAATGGTACGGTTTCTCAAAACCGGGTCTGAGGCAACCCAAGCAGCAGTACGGATAGCTCGTGCATATACCGGTCGAGAAAAAATCATTAAAGGGCATTACCACGGATGGCATGAATGGTGCCTTGCTGATACAACGAAAAACGGTGGTATCCCTCAAGTGTATAAAGATACTGTTTTTGAGGTTAAATATAACGATATTGACACCGTTAAAAAACTATTTGACCAGCATAAAAACGAGATTGCCTGTGTGATTATCGAACCCATCGAAACAGAACTGCCGAAGGACAACTACCTGCAGAAATTACGAGACATCACGAAACAAAATGGTGCCCTTTTAATTTACGATGAGGTGGTTACAGGGTTTCGGTTTGCCTTAGGTGGTGCACAAGAATATTTTGGTGTAATACCTGATCTTGCGGTCTTTGGGAAAGCTATGGGTGGAGGACTGCCGTTATCTGCTGTTGTTGGGAAAAAAGAAATCATGCAGAAAGCGAAAAATAACATTTTTGTTTCCTCGACATTCGGCGGGGAGCTCTTATCACTTGCTGCATTTCTCGCTGTCGTTGACGTTCTGAAAACAGAGCCAGTGCATGAACGAATCTTCAAAATCGGGAATCATATCAGAGATGAATTTAACAGACTAGCACTGAAACATGGCAGTAAAATTGAATGTATCGGACTTGGACCACGACTTGACTTCAAGTACAGAAACATAAAAGAACAGGATGATATCCATGTCAAAACACTCTTCATGCAGGAGGTTGTCAAGAGAGGTGTTTTCTTTGTATGGAACATGCTCCCATCCTATAAACTCAGCGATAAAGATATTGACTACACTCTAAAAGTCTTCGATGAAGCATTAAAGATTACCACAGACGCAGAAAAGAAAGGTACCGTCTCCGAACTCCTGGAAGGAGAACCACCTTTCAAAGTAATATAAAATCACTGATGAGCAAAAAGGAAGAATCATTTATATGAAAATAGTTTTTCGAGTTGATGCTTCAAAAGAAATCGGTGTCGGACATCTCATGCGATGTCTTGCGTTATCAGAAGAACTCTGGAAAAGAGGACACGACTGTTCATTTCTATCAAAAACAAATAATCCTGAAATTATCCAGCGTATTAAAAAATTCCATGGTAACTTCCATGGCATACCACCCGCTGCAACTATTCGAGAAGATCAAGATGCTCTTATTAACTACGCCAAAAAATATAAGATTGACTGGTTCATTATAGATCACTACAACCTAGATTCCTCCTATATAAAAGAAATAAAACACCAAGGATTTCGTGTGTTATCCATCGATGACACTTCTCATATGCACTACTATTCTGACATTGTAATAAACCAGAATATAGGTGCTGAAAAGATTGTATTTTCTACAGAGTCTTACACCAAGTTACTATTAGGCCCGGTCTATGTGATACTTCGAGATGAATTATTAATTCGAGAAAAAAAGCAACATAATAAAGATGTGAAAAAACTGTTAATAACGTTAGGCGGGACAGACCCTGATAACTTTATCCTCACTATTCTACAGGCTATAAAAGAGGTAACGAAGAATATCGACCTCATAGTAACCATTGGTCCTTTTAATCCGCATCTTGCAGCACTTCAAGCATACATTGAAAAGACAGATGCATCCATTGACTTAGTTCAATCACCTGAGAATATGGCAAACCTCTATATTAAATCAAATCTCGCAATCAGTGCAGGTGGGAGTTCCTGCTATGAACTTGCTTACTTTAGCATCCCAAATCTTATCATTGCGGTTGCAGACAATCAACTTACCATTGCTCACGAATTGGACAGACAACGCATTGGGATATATCTTGGGAAGAAGAATGAAATACAACAAGAATATCTCAGAGATAAGGTTAAAGAATTAATAGAGAATCAGTCTCTACGAAAACATATGAGTAAGAATGGACGAATGCTGGTTGATGGGAAAGGAAAAGAACGTATTGTTGACTATATGGAGAGATTTGATTGAAGAAAGAATTACGAATTGGGAAAAAAATTATCGGTTCTACTCACCAGACATATATCATTGCTGAGATTGGAGCAAATCACAATAGAGATATTACCATTGCAAAAAAACTTATCGACAAAGCCGCTGAGGCTGGTGTCGACGCGGTGAAATTCCAAACATACAAAGCAGAGACCTTATATTCCAGACATGCTCCAAAATTTTCAAAAGATGATGTCGAGCCATTTGATTTGATAAAAGCAAACGAACTTCCAAGAGAATGGCATCGTGAGTTATATAAGTATGCGGCACGAAAGAAATTGCACTTTTTATCCTCACCGTTTGATTACGATGCTGTTGATGACCTTGATACGATTGGTGTTCCAGCATTTAAAGTCGCATCCTTTGAACTTGTTGATTTGGGACTCTTGAAATATATAGCACAGAAGAACAAACCAATTATCCTCTCTGTTGGACTTGCAACTCTTGGGGAAATTGAAGATGCATTAAATGCTATTCGATCCCAGGGGAACAATGACATAATATTACTTCATTGTGCTTCATTGTACCCCTCACCAGCTGAGATTGTAAATCTCAATGCGATTCAGACGCTCTCCAAGGCATTTCAGATACCAATAGGTTTTTCTGATCATACCTTGGGGATTCATATCGCAGTTGCTGCTGTTGCGAAAGGGGCAAGTGTCATTGAAAAACATTTTACTTTAGATAGAACGATGAAAGGTCCTGATCATTCGTTTGCCATTGAACCAGGTGAATTAAAACAACTCGTGAAAAACATTCGAGATGTTGAAATAGCGATGGGAACAGGGGTGAAAGGGCGATCAAAAGCAGAACAAGAAATGTATGAGAAAGGACGACGGAGCATTATCGCAGCCCGAGACATCAAGAAAGGAACAAAGATAAAACGAGAATGGTTAATTGTAAAACGACCTGGATATGGGATTAAACCAAAATACCTTGAAATAGTTATTGGAAGAACAGCTAAAAGAGATATTAAAATCGATGAATGGATCACATGGGAGGATATTTAATCAATATGATGTAACAAGGTTTTTCTTATGACCATTGACTTTGAAAATATCCTCAATGCCTCTGACGATCTTATCGAGCTCGTACGTAACTGGCGAAACAATAATAATATCAGTCAGTATATGTACACAAATCATTATATCACTAAAGAAGAACACTATCAGTGGTTAGAAAAACTTAAAACGAAAACGACAGCGAAAGCATGGATTATCCGATTCAATGGAAATCCTATAGGATTGGTTTCTCTTTCGAATATCGATTTTAAGAAAAAAACTACTGAATGGGGTTTTTATATTGCAGACGAATCCTTGCGAGGGAAAGGTATTGGTTCGGTTACGTTATACAAAGTAATGGAATACGTGTTTGATATACTTCATTTTCAAATGATGACCACGTTGGTATTAGAAAACAATTCTGTTGCGATGAAAATGTATGAAAAATTTGGTTTTAAAAAAGATATAAAAAATGTTTCTCAAATCGAACGAAATGGAAAAAAAATCGCAGTCTTTACCATGTGGATATCTAAAGACGATTGGAACCATATTAATAGAAAATTTAAAAACATCTATAATATAACCTTAGGAACGTTAAATGGGTGAAACTTATGAAAAGATGTACAAAATGTGTGATGCCAGAAACATGGCCTGGTATTTCTTTTGACGAAGGAGGAATTTGCTCAATTTGTAGAGAAAATGAAAAAGAAATTGATTTTGATTGGAATAAACGTCAGGAAATATTAAAAGAAATCTTAAAAAAATATAAGAATCACGCAAAAGAGAAAGGTAACAAATATGACTGCCTCGTTGGTTATAGCGGCGGAAAAGATAGTGCTTATATCCTGTGGGCTGCAGTAAAAAAATATGGAATGACGCCGTTAGTAGCAACCTTTGATCACAGTTTTAAGCTCTCTGAAGATGCTGAATATAACTTAATGGAAATACCAAAGAAATTGAATTGTGATCACATCAGATTTACTATTGGTAATGATTTTCGAAATGCTCTCTGCAAGAAGGGTATTGAAGTCATGGGAGATTTTTGCTGGCATTGCCATAATGGAGTAGGAACTCTTCCAGCACGTATTTCTATGCAGTGGGATATACCTCTACAAATATGGGGAGAACCATCTGCAAAATATCAAACATATGGAGCATATTCCTATGATGATCTTGAAGAACAAGATGAAGAACACTATAAAAAAGTGTTCCAAGCAGGTATAATACCTGAAATGGTACTTCCTGAAGGATATGAATTTCGCGATTTACTTCCCTTCATGTGGCCTCAGGGTGTTTTTGAATTAAAAGCAATATATTTAGGGAATTTCGAACCCTGGGATCAACGTGAACATGTAGACATAATCACTAAAGAACTGGGATGGCGCACTGCTAAAGTAGAAGGAACATATGTCAATTGGGATAAAGTTGATTGCCCGTATGAACCAGTTCGCGATTGGCAAAAATGGATGAAATTTAAATTCGCTAGAACTACCTTTCAGGCAAGCAAAGACATTCGCGAAGGGAGAATTACTAGAGACGCGGCATTAAAACTCATAGAAAAATATGACGGAAATCGTCCGCGCGCGTTAGATACTTTTATCAAGGAGACAAAAATTTCTGAAGAAGATTTTAACAGACTTACAAAAGAATCAATGAAAAGACGTAAATAAATGCATGTTTAAAACCAAAGCAAAAATACTGAAAAGATTGTCTGTCATTGAATTTCCTTCTTTTTGTATTAATTTTATAGTTGCAGCTGGGAATACTGCGTGGTCTGAAACCTGATGTAAATCCTCAGATGAGAAGCCCCCTACTTTTTTTCCAGTATAATCATTCTATTTTTTTTAATCGCATGCTGTAGGTATTCTGTCTACCCTTTAAATGACGCGATAGGTGCAAAAATATAATTAATGATCTGAGAAGTGCAAATGTAATAAAAGCCAGCGACGGACACACGAAACATCTGGTCACAATGGAATTAAATACCAAGTATCGACACAACTGTTTGCAAAAACAATCTCGCATTGATACCTGTATTGAGTGGTTCTGTGAGTTCGTATCGTTCGGATTCGAATCAGGAGTATCTGAAAGGTGTGGTGTTTCTATTGTAGGACTTTGCATCAATTTTTCCATTTATAATAAGAATATGTATAATGTTGTTATTGAATTGATAGTTTAGATAATCTCAAAGAAAATATTGCTTCATTAAATTAAAAAAAAGTGAAAAAGAATATATATAGATTTTGAATGTCTGAGGAGGATAATGTGCAGAAATACTTTTGGTGGACTGGAAAATGGATGAAGAGAAAATTATGGGAAAAAGTATATATCTTAGACGACTTAAAGAAGAAGATGCTAGTGAGGATTATTGCCATTGGCTGAATGATTCAGTTGTAAACAAGTATCTTGAGACAAAAAAATGTACGATAGAAGATTTAAAACAATATATCAAAGAAAAAAATGCTAATGACAAGTGTCGATTCTTTGGTATATTTAATATAGAGAATGATAAACATATAGGGAATGTTAAACTAGAACCAATTGACTTTGAAAATAAGCAAGCAATATTTGGCATATTAATAGGAGAAAAAGACCGCTGGGGATTGGGGATTGGGACTGAAGTCACCAGATTGGTTGTGAAATACGCGTTCGTAACTCTTGGTTTAGATCAGGTAGGTCTCGGGGTCATATCTGAGAACAAAGCTGCAATAAGAGTTTATGAAAAAGTGGGTTTCAAGATAGTTAATGTAGAGAAAGATAAAATAAAGCACGGAGAAAACGTATATGATAAGGTTGTGATGAGAATAGATAAAAAAGATTTCGAAAATGTTATTGCGATATAATAACAAAGAGATGTCCTTAGATTGACCCTCTAATTATTAATCAAGTGATTAAACTTTTCCAAATATCAAATTGCGATTATGCATCAGACATATATTATCCAATGTTCCCGGATTGCTTGGACATAGAGGTTTTCTCATTTTCTGCTTTAGAAAGATCATGCAACGAAGCGTATCTGTTATCTGAGCGAGAACATGTAACAGCGTATGTTAACAATCATCCTGATAAATTTCGAATTAATAATGTATAAAACATTTTTAATCTTGCACATTCACACTGGACTGTTGATCAAAAAGAAGATTTGGAATTTTTAGATGCGACTGGGAATACTACTTGGTCTGAAATCAAGTGAAAGATACGCAGATCAAAAGTCGTATTTTTTTTCTTTAGATAAACCACTACTTTTTTATCACATGCGACAGACATTCGTCTACCCTGTAGCTGATACATAGGAATACAACTGACGAGGAAAAAGATAGTATAATAAGCTATCTTCAATTATTTCTTTTCGATGATCTCTTTTTCCTCTTTTAATTCAGATCTCATGTATCGAAACATTTCCCTTGGGTTTAATAAATCTAAGAAAAAATGGAGGTCTTTTTTTGTGAACTCTCGAATGATAAATAATATCCCAAGATAAATCATTAAGCCAACTCCTGAAAAAAGGAGGAGATGATACCAACGAATAACCGGGAAAAATCCAGTATGAAACGCAAAGAGATACAACAACAGGCTCATTACTAATCCTGCAAGTACATGACGTGGAGTATGACTTTGTAGAAGGTGTATTCCTGTCAACTTTTTTGCTGAAAATCGTATCCAGACAAAACCTACTGCATTAGATATCACCATGGCAATTGCCGCACCTAAAGGACCATAAATCATAAACGAAGAGAGTAGCCCCCACTGTGGGATAAATAGAAGATCTAAAGTGATATTAATCAGACTCATTCCTAAACCAATTTTTGCATAAATACCTGGTCGATTAACACCTATGATTAGTGAATAAAAGGGTGCCATAAGACTCGCAAGAAGTGCATAAATTGTTAATACAATAAGGGTAGATGATGCTGGTAGAAAGGCGCTATTTAACATGATACTAATCACAGGATTAACAAAAACAATGACTACTATAACAGCAGGAATTGTGACCATAGAGATATATCGTTCCGCTGTACGAGTTATCCGGTTTATTTTTTCAAAATCTTTGTTGGCAAAATACTCGGAATATGCTGGGAAAAGAACCGTGTTGAATCCAACGGAAATAACCAAAATGATCTGTAGTATCTGTTGTAAAGAAAAATAATATCCAACTTCTGTTGCTGTCCAAAAATACCCGATCATGAGTTTATCAATATTCGCAGTAATCGTTGCGATAATTGAATAGAGAAACATAGGGAGAGCAAAGGACAAATAACTCTTCCCTAGCTCCCTGCTTGGTTTTTTCCAAGGATATTTTCTCATCAACCAAAACCCGACGAGCACCGTTGCCGTTATCCCAAATACGTACGCCATCGCTAAAGACCCGATAGGATGACTTGCGACAAATTGTTGAGCCGGATGAAGAAACGCAGGCCACTCTATGACCGGAGCAAGACCTACTAGACCAACCCCTGCAAGCGCAACAAGAATCATCAGAGGTACTTTTACGATATTCTCAAAAATTGAGGTGATTTGCATTTTTGCTATTTCACCTTTGCCATTAAACGTATACGATGCTATCTGTTGAATACTGAGCAATACGTAATAAATAAGAAAGACGAAAACAACTGATTGTTTTGTCGCATCACGGAAACCTTGATGAAGCACATTTTCCAAGAGAAACAAGGCTAGGAGCACAATAGCTACCATTGCGCTGGTGAGGATCATTTTGATTGTAAAAAAAGTTCCAATGCATGTACCGAGATCTTTTCCTTCAGAAATTCGCTTCACATGAGCTTGACCAAAACCAAGGTCAGCAACGATGTTAAATACTCCAATAAATGCCATGGCAAAACCAATGACACCAAGAGCCTCAGGTGCAAATCCTCCCCATAGTTTTGCTAATACAACTAATCCTATCCAGCCAAGTGACCTGGTGCAGAACTGAGCGATGACAATGAGCAAGGATTTTCGTGCAATCATTCGCTTGGTGAATTAGATATTTATCTTAAATAGATAATGCACGACGATAAACAGGTCTCATTATAATATTCTTGTATCTGGTTTTATTTCCCCTTTTGCCATAGCTCCAAGACCAATGAACACATTATTACCGATCATGGTGCCAACGTTGATAATAGAGTTAATCCCGGTTTGTACGTTATCTCCCATCACCATCCCCAGCTTCCGTCGTTTTGAATCGATTTTCTTCCCATTCAATGTAACAACAATGTTATTTTTATCAAGCCTGAGGTTTGCAACGGTGGTTCCTGCTCCAAGATTACAGTGATGTCCAATAATGGAGTCACCAACGTAATTCAGATGTGGGACGTTGCTATAGTCCATAATGATTGAGTTTTTCACCTCGCAGGCGTTTCCAACATGGCAGTGGTCCCCTATAGTAGTATACGGTCTAATATAGCAGTTCGGTCCGATTTTACAATTATTACCGATCACTACCGGGCCTTCAATGTAGGTGCCTGAACGAATTACTGTACCTTTCCCCGCCACAACGATTCCTTTCACTGTCACGCTCTTCTCAATAGTTCCCTGGATTTTTGTCTTCAACTTCTTTAATAGCTCCTCATTTGCATCAAGCAGATGCCACGGGTAGACAACGTCTCGCCATTCTTTGAGGAATACGCCTTCCATTGGTTCTTTACTAACCAGCATATTGATAGAATCCGTAATTTCAAATTCACCTCGCGGTGATTTTTCCGTCTTTTGAATAGCGCCAAAGATATGTTTGTTGAAATGGTAGATGCCTGCGTTGATGATGTTGGATAATGGATGTTCCATTTTTTCGTAGATTTTCACCACATGGTTTTTCTTGAGTTCCACAATACCGTACTCTGTTGCATTATCAATCTTTACTAATCCTATCTTGATTCCTTTCTTTGCGATTTGTTTGATGTCGTTGGTGCCAAAAATCGTATCGCCACAGAGGACGATGCAGTCGTTGACAAATGGTTCGACTGTTCCGATAGCGTGTGCAGTTCCCATGGCTTTCCCTTGATTTACATAGTTTATCTTAACGTTCCATGGCTTCCCGTCGCCAAAATATTCTCGCACCATCTCGCTTTTATAACTCACGACAAAAATAAACTCTTTCAAACCGGCAGCACGAGCATTCAAAAGGTTCCATTCAAGGATCGGCTTGCCTGCGATCGGTAACATCACCTTTGGTCTTGTATAGGTGAGAGGATGCATCCGATTTCCTTCACCTGCA
>CAYGVY010000004.1:0-17904 GCA_964353435.1 uncultured Thermoplasmatales archaeon
ATTTCGTTGGGTATAATAAAATAGAAAATAGGGCGGAAGATGAATTGAGAGTAAGGGTAAGTATCATTGACATCCACTTTAACTATACAATAACATTTAAATATAATAGCTTACTACATGCTTCGTCATGATTGATCTTAACCAGCTATCTCAAGATGCCAAGAAAAAAGTAGAAGAGTTTATGAAGGCATTCGGCAGCAAAGACGAATGGGAGAAATTTGAAGCGATAAAACCATATATACATGATATCTATAAATTGTGGGTTGCTAAAAAACCTAAGGTCCAACCTGACGTAGGTGAGGCGTCATGTATATGTGCCCAATATAGTCCTTTGTGGACATTGATAATGATTAAGGATCCAGAAAGTACAGGTGGGTTTGTCTCTCTTGCTTTTACCCCATTTCCCAATGAAACAAAAGGTTTCGATGATATCTATCCGCTAGATATATCTATTTATGCTGTGCGTTTAGATTCATTACGATTCCCTGAAAAAGAGGTTGAGGTAAAAAAATTCTTTGCCGCATTGCACGACGACCCGGCATTTAAAAAATTTCCAAAAGCGACTGCGAAATTCGTCTTTTCAGGTATAAAAAATACGATAAAAGCGAAGTTCATGCCCTGGAAAGAACCAAAATGGAAGCAAATTTTACGAGAGGAAAAATAAACTCGGCTGAGTGCTTTGAATAGCCTACTCTCCATTTGTTTTTTCTTATGAATGTGGATATTATTAAAGATTATTTTAATACTGGTTTATTCGAAATGAAGATATTAATAAGGCCTATTGAAAACGTAATTAAGAATCAGACTGTAAAATATCTTCCAACATGATTGCTGAATTTATTGCACAATTCATGCCGATACCGGGAGCTTTTACACAGTCACCAATAAGATACAAATTTTTAATCGGTGTCCTAATATCTGGTTTTATATCATTTATCGTTTTTGCAACACCATCAAGATGCCATACTGCAGGATACAGAGCCCACCGAAGATGCGAAAAACAATCTGGCATAAGACGCTTAAGATTTTTATCCAACAATTCTTTGAGTTTTTCTAGTATTTTTTTATTTCGAGCTTCTACGGGAGTACAAATAATATACGCTTGAATGAGATGATGTGAGGGCGGAGCTAAACCTGATTGAGGTAAGGCAGTCATAAAATCAATCATGCCTACTGCGTCATTTCCTTCTATACCTACATCTCTCTCAATAAAAAGAAATGTTTTCCCAAGTAATTGTGGGTTAATTCTATCGAGAGAATAATACGCACATAAACCCCCCGTTCCCTTTAGCGTCTTTACGTATTGAACGTATTTGGCAGGAAACTGTTTTTCATCTGAAATTGTAAAAAGATGCTGAACAAGCTTAGTTGAGACAACGGTTTTACATGAATATTCTTCGTTATGAACGATAACCCCTGTTGCTTCTTTCTTATCAATGATGATTTTAGACACCGGACTATTCAGACAAACGTCACCGCCGTTTCGTTGAATGATATCAGCCAATGTCTGAGAGATACTCTGAAGCCCGTTTTTTGGGTAGCCTACGGGTTTTGATCCTTTTACGAGGATTTTCTGTGCCCTGAACATTTCTCCAGTTGAAATACGACTAAGATCATTAACCGTCGATACTGCACGAGAAAAAACCTCCAGGGTTATTTTCATTTTCCCTTTTCCATATTTCTCGATAGTCTTTGTCATGGGTACATTGTCTAATTTTTCCATTGTTGACTCACCAGACAGTAATAGGCGGAGGATGTGAGGTAGCAGTCTGATTTTATCACTACGGGAGAGAAAAGGAATGTCAAAACCATTTTCTTTTATGAAACCAGTGTTTGATTCTAGCATTTCAACATGTTCATCGAATTTTGCAAGGACACTTCTTAATATGGATACTGCCCCACCACCAATTGCATGAAATCCTAAATCTAGGGTATATCCTTTGAGCATTTTTTTATCAAATATTGATTCGACAGATGGCTCAGAAAACGGAATAGTCATCTGATAATGAGAAAGAAGTTTTGTATATGTTTCCAGTGAAAGAGTATCCCCGTTTAGTGAAAGTGCCCTGCCGCCAATCATTGATTCTTTTTCGAAGATTTTGACGGTATAACCTTTTTTTGAAAGGAGTGCACCGGCTGTCAAACCACTGATTCCAGCTCCAATTATGCAGATATCTGATTTTTTCCTCTCAGTCATTTTGTATCCAGACCTGCTGTTTTTCATCAGGTAACTGATGTGAGTGCTGATATTATATAAATATTATATACCTATCGATATTTCTGTTGGTGATATCGGTGTACTTGACCTGGTATCTCACATGGTTTTTGGCTGTAAAATTGTCCCATGTAATATGATATTTGAAAAAATGAAGCCTAATGGGGGGAAAAAAACAAGTAAACCCGCCCATGGATTTAGGCTCATTAACATTATGGGCACAAGTGCGAAGTTACAGGTGTAATAAAGACCAATAAATTTTATGGCCTTAGGTCTTTCAAAACGTTTCATGGAAAAAATTTTATACGTCGGTATAAACATAGATAGAGCAATAATACTTAACGTAATTAATTGAAAGTATCGCAGGATGGAAGGAGTGTTAAATTCCTTTATAATGAACAGTGGAACAAATACAAATAGCGCATTTGTTATCTGAATCATATACGCAGTTGTTTTATATCCCACGGAAACCTTCAGATTTCCATCAGTAACTCGTACACCCATTTTTATTGCCAATGTTTTTGCTCCCATGTTATAGTCGTTTTCAATATCTTTAATTCCACCTGCTACAATCTGCATATAGAGAACTTGAATGGTTCCTAGGATGCATACTAACCAAGCAATATTGGAGATCTGACAGATATTTTCGTTTACCGTGGTAGCTCCATATAAAATTAAGACGAAAATACCTGATGCGACAACGAAATCTCCAAAATAAAATTTCTTACTTATAAAATCATATAATGTCACAAAAAATGCTGAAATAATAAGAATAATAAGAGAGAAATAACTGTGCGTTATAGATGCAAGATATATTGCAATGATAAATGCTGCTATCATTGATGCGAGAGCAAGTGTCCATGCTTTTTTTATTGAAATTGTACCAGATACCAGTGGACGTATGCTTATTTCTTTGGATGATTTGTCAATTTTATAATCAAGGATATCGTTCAGAATAAATCCATAGGTATGTCCTAGAAAACCTACAAAGAACAAGAGGAGAAGATGGACAGAATTGTATTGTTGCATCGCAATAGCACCCATAACCGGTGAAATACCGGTGAGTACCGCGTTGAATGATCGTGCGAGCTTCAGATATTCCCGTATCATAGAAAACCAAGAAGGAAACCAGTGCGATGAATAAAAAACTATCGTATTTAATGAAGTTGTTCACTCTTGTTAAATACAGAAATCTTATTATATCGTAGTAGTAATTGTTAACAGTGATCACAATGAGAAATAGGCCAATGCAATCAGCAATAAACCAAGCTATCGAGGATCTTCAAGCAGTTGATATCATTCCTAAGGATGATGCATTCCATAGATCAATGAATCTTGTCGATGTAGAATGGTGGTATTTTGATGCGATATTTGATAACGGTTATAGCGTCTTTCTTGGTATACGAACAATACATATGGGGAAGAGCGGTATTGTCATGTCTCGTATTGAAGTGTATGATAAAAGAAAGGTTGTCTATGAAAATTTACAAACAAATCTGTTTAGAGATTTTCAAACCTCTTTTGATGTCCCATTTGTAAAACTCAGTGATAGAAATATTATTGAGTTCGATCAAGAATATTATAAAAAAACAGGGGACTGGAGATATAAAGTTACATTTTCAATCGGTAAAAATAAGATAGACCTTGTCTTTACTGGGATAACAAAAGGTTGGAAAATTGAGACACCGAAGAATTCCTGGGCTGTTGCGCTACCAAAAGCAGATGTGCGGGGAACAATAACGATTGAAGGAATAACAATCCCAGTACAAGGAATAGGATATCACGACCATAATTGGGATTATTCCTTCCTTTCTACTTCATTTACCAAAATTGGATGGTATTGGGGGCGAATCATCGGTAATACCATGAATATTATCTGGGCAAAAACTATAGAAACACCGGAAAAAAGTAATCTTGTCACAATAGTCAATGGCAAAAAAGAAACGTTATCCGGGCGAGACTTCTTGACGATTAATCCAGCAAATATTTCTTTCACCGAAGAAAAATTTATTCTGAATCATCGACGTTGGACACCGACAGAATTTATCCTTCGCATTAAAGATACAATATCTGGAGATCAGATTCCTGTTGATATTAATGTTGTTATGAAAGGAATTTCCTCCAAGCATAGTAAAATTTTTACTGCTCATTATTGGAGATATCATATGCAAATTTCAGGTACTATATCTATTGGTTCTCACAAGGAAACAATGAAAGATGCACCACAGATTGTTGAATTTTTAAGTTTTAAATCACAAGGACGCAAGTATGAATAAAAGCCCGCATGATATAGATGAAACAGAATTAATCCATATCTCCTTATTTCGATAGTATGTCCATTAACGACAATTGAATTCACTACTCAGCTGAAACATCTTAGAGGATCTTTTGTATTTTATTAAAGAAGATGAAAGAAATATCCATGTTGGGTTGTGTTTTTTTTTTTAAAGTGCATTTGGTATCGATACAATTAAAAGTTTAGATAATCATACCAAGTCTTATAACGTAGGAGGAATGCATCATCAGTAGTACAGCGTTTCAACCGCAGGATATAATTCTAAAGGATGATGCCCTGCATCCGAAGGCGAGTTTTTCTCATATAGAAACATCCTATTTCGATGCGGTTTTCGATAATCATTACAGTACGGTAGCGATTGTTAACATTTTTAAATTTGGTCATCAAGGATTTGTATTAGCAACACTTTTTGTATATAAGGATATGAAACTCCTAAATTTTCATAGGAAAAGAATTTTTTACAAGGATCTTTTCGTATCTGAAGAAATCCCATTGATAAAAATAGGGAATAAGGAACTCATACGAGGAATTATTGATAAAAACACGCGGGATTGGATTTATACCATATCGATGGGAGGTCCCGAGTTAGGTTTTGATCTGCAATTTATAAAGAATACGAAAGCATGGATGGGGAAAACCTATCTTGGTAACTGGCTTGTCATTCCTGGATTTGATGTACAAGGGGTGATTCATTTTCAGGGGAACGATACACAGGTTGTTGGGAAAGGGTATCATGACCACAACATCTATCCTTTCTACACACCTCTCTTGAACAAAGGGTATCATTTTGGAAAAATTGCGACTGATTCTACCATCATCACATGGGCAAATGTCATAAAGAATCAGAAAACCCAGGAGCATATCGTTGTCATAAATAAAGAACAAAAGTATATAACCATTAATCCAAAAGATATTCGTTTTACCATTGAAAAACAGGAAAATGACCATGGGAAACTTATTCCAAAAAGTTTTTGTTTAACGGTTGAAACTGATGACGTGAAGCTTAATGTTCGCATGGAAACGTTACAAATTCATAATATTCATATGCCGATGTTGAACTACTGGCGATATCATCTCAGAAACATTGGGGAGTTACAGATGGATGGTCTTTCTCAAAAGATAGATACTATAGAACTTTCAGAGTATCTGAGATTTTTTTAAAGGGATTTGTGTATTGATTTGATTGACACATGTGGCACCGGGTATTCTCTTTCAGTTACGAAACATTACCGCACCGATGTCTCCAAGAAAGGACATGGATACCTGTACGTGTTCCGTGTCATCGACATTGACACCGGATTCTACGTCGCGGTTGGGTATTCCAATATCTCTGAGATGGAAGCATTTCACAAAGCAATGACCATGCTCAGAGAATTAGGAATTTCTGTCGATTCACTGTCACTCGACAAATATTACAGCTCGCGGGCAGTAATCAAACTGTTCGGAGATGAAACCGCTCTGTATCTCATCCCTAAGAAAAATATCGCACGAGTTGGTCTGGAATGGTCACGAATTCTCAGACGAGTACTTGAGGACCCGTACTTATTTCTGAAAGGATATTTTCTACGGAATCTCAGCGAATCCGGATTCTCTGCTGATAAACGACGATTTGGTGGATTGGTGAGACAGAAACGAGAGGATCGCCGTGAGATGGCATTATTCTCTATCGCATTTCTTCATAACATTTTTACCGTAAGAATCAGACCAGGTTAATTCTGTCCCAATGCCGACACATGTGATTATTTTATTAAGATGCTTAGGGAATGCCGATGCTGTGGAACAAGCCAAGAGTTGGTATCCTAACTACTGAGAGTAGATGATAGATGATACAACTTGCATATACTGACCCGCTAATGATAACCGCGATATAAGATTCAATGGATCGTTTACTGGGAAACACATGTTTTTGTGGTTGAAGAAGAATAAAACCGATAATTACACCGCTGATTAAAATGATGATCGTAACCAGGTAATTTAATGAGTAGAAGAGGATAAGTGAAATCAGAAAAACGAAGTGAATTCCTAAAAGCGCTTTGATTGTTTTTTTTGCGTTTTCTAGCCCTACCATAACAGCAAATGTTTTTGTTCCACTCTCTTTGTCAAAGGCATAGTCATTGAAATGATTCCACACTTGAGCGATGCAGCTATCGATACCAAGAGAGATAGCAAGTAACCAAGAAATTGTTGTGAGAGACCCTGCACATAAAGAACCCCAAAGGATTAATATTACAAACCCACCAAAGTGCCAGAAGATATCGAGTCCAGGTCGTCCTTTTATTCGTAACGGAGGAGCTGAATAGACCCACATCCAAAGAAGGAGCAGGATACAAACGAGAAACACCTCAATTTTTAAAAATAGACTTGTAAGCAATGCGACGATAACAAAAAGTAGATTAAATCCTATTCCTGTTTTTTTTGATAGTTTCCCAGATGCGATAGCATTTGTATGCATCCGGCGAGGATTTTCTCGATCGGTTTCTGTGTCATAGCAGTTGTTTATCGCAAATGTAAATGACATGATACAAAACGAAGACACGAGGAAAATAAGGAATGGCACCAGATACGTTGTTATTGTTGGTGTAGTGATTCCTAAAATAAATCCTAAAAAAGCGATCATGATCCATTTAATAACATCTGATATTCTGATAAATTCAATGAAGAACACAGAGACCTTGTTTCCCTTTGTACTGTTTTCATCATTCATAATAGTCCACTTATGATTGATAAGGAATAATGTGCAACATTTTATGTAGTTTGCTTACATCCAACTGAATATGACATGGTGTGTAGTCAGCTTAATAATAAATCGTAAGGGTGTCTTTAAGAAATGAAATACCTCTATTGTTCCATTTCCTTCCCACAGCTCTTTCTTGGTCTATTGTTTTTCTGTATCAAAATCTTCATCCGTTGCCACAACAGCGTAACATTTTGTTAACCTGTGCTTTGTGAGAAGATCATTTAATTTGATTTTTTCACCAGTATCTAAAAATATGTTTTTATAAACACTAAGAATATTGAAAATTTTCGTTATGTCTTCTGTAGAACTTTGAAAAAAGGGCGGATGCATGGAGAGGTACAAAACAGGTTTGTTTTTTTCCAGGTACTCTTTCATTGTAGGTAACACGATAGCTTCGCCACCCTCGATATCCATTTTGATGAAATTACAATCATGAATAGTATTTTCTTTTATAAATTCATTAAACGTTATTCCATCAACAATCCATGATGTTTTGGAATCAGCAAATAGCAAACTAGACGTCGTATTGCCTCCTCGTACCATGTTCCCAAATTTAACTTTCCCTGGAGTGGAATTGAGACATTTTTTATTCAATATAATTTTTTCTTTCAGCTCAGGATTTAATGAAACATTTTTTTCCAGTTCTTTAAACGCTACTGGGTCTGGTTCAACAGCGTAGACTTTTTTTGCTATTTGAGCACCATATAGTATGGTTGGCCCGATCCATGCCCCTATATCTATATATGAGTGATCTGAATCAAGAAACTTATCAAAAATCTTGTATGTGTTTTTTTCCCATGATTTAAATTTCCAGAACGTAAAATATTCTAGATTTCCTGTGACTAAAAATGATTTTCCATACCGTTGCACATTCATTGATTTTAATTTAACAACATGATTCAAAATTCTTGCTATGAGAGTGTATACCTCAAAAAAAACTAGAAATGTTTTAAGTTTTTTCATGAGGGCTTCATTTGTTCCATAGCGATATGCCACTTTTCATCTCCTTTACGTAAGTAGTCTTTCCCACTGTATATATACTTTACCAATTTTATATGATGAAGCAGGTCAGAGAGTACCCAACATAATACCTTTATAGGAACAATCGATAACCTACTAGTGAACAACATGATCTATCTTATACTAATAATCCTTGGTATAGGAGCCTGTAGTGCAGATTTTTTATTAATATTCCTATGGGTTGGTGCTAAATGGAAATTTCGGAAAGAAATACTTTCTAACTATGCGCCAAAGACATGTGTGATAGTGCCTTGTAAAGGAGCAGATAAACGCTTTCAGGAAAATATAGAAGCATTATGCACCCAGGAGTACAAAGATTACACGATTCTCTTTGTTATTGATTCAATAAAAGATGCTGCCTATAGTGTGTTAACAGAAATTATTCGTAGGTATCCACATACAAAACTCTTAACTACTGACAGCCTGACAGGGTGTAGTGGGAAGATAGCTGCACTCTTGAAAGGAATCAAAGAAGCAGGTGACATAGAGGTCTATGTGTTTGCTGATTCAGATATCAAACCGCATAAAGAATGGCTTCGCTATTTAGTCTCTTCTTTAGATGATCAGCATATCGGTGCTACGACTGGGTACCGATGGTATTTTCCGCATAGTAGCAAATCCTTATTGATTTCTACCTGGAATATGGCAGGGATAATTCCTTTCTTCTATCCTCGCTTAAACTACACTTGGGGCGGCTCAACCGCAATACGGAAAGACCTGTTTGAAAAATTAGAAATTGCGAAGAAATGGAAATCTGGTTTTTCAGATGATTTAATTCTCACAAACGTAGTGAAACAAGCAGGGTATACCATACAATTTGTTCCGAAATGTATTGTTGATAGTAGCTATGAAAGTGAGAATATCTATCAATTTTTACGTTGGGGGACAAGAGAGTTCGTATGGGCTCGGTGGTACTATCCTCTCACCTGGAGTATCGCCTTCGTACGATCTATCGGAGTTAAATTTCTTACGATTCTAGGTGTAATTCTTTTATTTATGGGTTTTCTAATTCCTGGGTTGTTAATGATTTCGACTATTTTCCTTGAAATAATCTGTGGAGGGCTGGCCTATGCTACTATGAAAGAAACAATGTGGTACACGAACCAGAAATCTCACCTTATTTTTTCGTACGCTGTCTTGATGCCGATTGCATTATTTATCATAGCCTATAATGTGCTCTCTTCATCTTATAAAAAAGAGGTTATATGGGGTGGACGGACATATTTGAAATCAAAGGTTGTTCCCTAACGTCGCTGTAGAACAAATGAGAAGTTGCTTACACGGCTTTTACCGTTTCTATGCAGATGGAATATATTTAGAGAAAAAGTTACTAGATATCTTTTCTATATTCAACAATCATAGTCGTATTGTGTACAGGGGTTACTAGTCCGATAATAAAATATGCTACGCAATTTTACTTACAAATGTTTAATAATGAGCTATTGTATTTTTTTTATTGTGATAGTAACAAAGCAAAAAGAATTCGATGAATTACTACATTGTATTGGGAATAATCCTGTTTTTCTCATTGGATGTAGTGAATGTGCAACCCTCTGCCATACCGGTGGTAAGGATGAAGTTATGGCAATAAAAAAGGCTCTTGAGCAGAAAAACATCCCGGTGTCTGGTTGGGTGATTCTGGAGCCTGCATGTCATCTGAATAACGATAAACGTATGTTGAAAGAGTATGGAGCGCAGCTTGGTAAATCAGATAAAATCCTGGTTCTTGCTTGTGGAAATGGTGTGCAAACAGTCGCAGAGTTGTGTAATGATAAAGAGATTATTGCGGGGGCTGATACTCTTTTTTTAGGTGAAATTTTTCGTGCTAATGAATTTGACAAACGGTGCACGCTTTGCGGGGAATGTCTGTTGGATATCTTTGGAGGGTTTTGTCCTGTTTCTCGATGTCCGAAATCCATGCTAAATGGCCCTTGTGGTGGTGCGTCTAATGGGAAATGTGAGATTCATTCGGAGTTGGAATGTGTCTGGGATCGTATCTATCAAGATCTGAAAAAGAGAGGGAAGTTGCAGGTGTTGATGGCTATTCAAAAACCGAAGGATTGGTCAAAAGCGCTAGAGATGAAGAGGAGAGTATAAGTGAGCTATCGAAGTAACCTGGAGAAGGTTCTTTCAGAAGGACGATTTGTAGTCACTGCTGAGATTGGACCACCAAAAGGCTCTGATGCGAAGAAGATACAGGATAAAGCTGAAATTCTGAGAGGTTCTGCGGATGCGTTTAATATTACCGATAATCAGACCGCTGTTGTGCGAATGTCAAGTCTTGCTGGGTGTGTGCTACTTCTTCAGATGAATATGGAGCCTATCATGCAGATGACGTGTCGTGATAGAAATCGTATTGGTCTGCAGAGTGATGTGCTTGGTGCCGCTGCACTCGGGGTTCGGAACATTCTTTGTCTTACTGGTGATCATCAGTCGTTTGGGAATCATCCTGCTGCGAAGGGTGTTTTTGATGTCGATTCGATACAACTTCTTCAAATCATTAAGAACATGCGGGATGCGGGGGTTTTTCAGAGCGGCGATCCTTTGCTTGCTGAACGACCATGTGTGTTTCTTGGTGCTGTAGCAAATCCGTATGCAGATCCTTTTGATGCTCAGGTTGATCGTCTGCGGAAAAAGATTGACGCCGGGGCGGAGTTTATTCAGACGCAGAGTGTATATAATATAGAGAAGTTTTCGAGATGGATGGATGATGTACGGTCGCAAGAACTTGATAAGAAGGTTTATATCCTGGTTGGCGTCACTCCGTTAAAATCCGTAAGCATGGCCGAGCGAATGAAATTTCATGTTCCTGGGACTGATGTCCCTGATGTGGTGTATCAGAGGATGAAAAACGCCATTGATCCTAAAAAAGAGGGGTACGTGATCGCGTTGGAAACCATTCGTGAACTAAAAGTGCTTTCTGGGGTTCGTGGTATTCATATCACTGCTCTGTTTTGGGAAGAGATTATTCCAGCTCTTGTAAAGGATGCAGGATTGTTGAATCAGATATAATGTCTTAGATTTTTATTTTATTGTGCACATTTTTTGTCTTTGTTATCTGTTGAGTTTTGTTGTCATTTTATCATTTCGAGATTTTATCGGCCAACCTTTAAATATAATATTGACAAGAATTAACATGTTAATATGAGACAAGGTATGGATGGAGAGAAACGGTCAATGAGGATTGATAAACGACTTTTCATTATCGGTGTGATGGTTCTTGTGACTGCGATGGTGATGGCTACGCAATACTCGGTAACAAAAATCGGGTACGAATTAAATATCGTTCACCCTTCAAACAGTAATATACGATTCATCGGATCCGACAATTCTTCAGATGCAGTTCGTGTTTTGAGGGTTGCCGGGTCAAATAGTACGAAAGTCTCCCTGATACTCAAGTTTGGTGACTTGAGTATTAATCAAACAATCACGTATTCTGCAGCCTTTGGGATTGTCAACGAAGAAAAATTTGCTCTTAACATTACTCATATTAATGTCACTTCCTTGAATTGGACGTATATGAAGATCTGGCTTCATAGCGACCGTGATGCAGATGCAAGTGATAACACGAGTGATCCCCGCAGTGTCTTTATGTTTAACAACGGAACTGTTGTCAATGCGAGTAACACTACTGCATGGATCCTTGCCGCAGGAAACAATAATCCCGGTGACATGTGTAGTAATATCTCAGATAGAACAAATAATAGTTGTAATACAACTTGGGATCAAACCGCTCATGTTCGATTCTCAGAAAATAACACCAACGCGACAACGAACGTTTCTGATTATGTGTGGGTGCAGATAGTAATTGAGGTTCACGATGTTGTTGATTGCATTGGTCCACATACTGGTACTATCTTTATCAATTTTGAAGCGGAATGATTTTCATAGATGAAACGTCCCCCCCCGCTATTCTTCTTATTTTTATTTAAAAAAACTCTAGAATAAACCTCTTTTCTCAATACTGATTGATAACAATATTAATATATTTCGTAGGTTATATAATGATAACATTGATTCAGGGGTGTATACTTCCACGAACAATAGAGAGCATTGAGTATTTTGTGGATAAAAAGGAAGACTAAAGAACATGTTGGACCAACTTGGAAGAATCATTGAAAAAAGACCATGGCTCGTGGTCCTTATAATAGTGCTCATAACAATCGGTTTCTCCGTGTTCATCCCCTCTTTAGAATTCAAAACAAACTTTGAGGATTTCGCACCAGACAATGAACAAGTTAAAGCAAACAGCCGTATCTCTGAATATTTTGGGATGAGCCAACAAACCGTGATTCTTTTTATACAAAAAGAACAAACAGATAGCACGATCACACCACAGGCATTACGAGACCAGTACGATCTTCAAAAAGAGCTTGCAGAGATTCCTGAAGTCAACGGAACTATATCGATTACCACATTTGTCGATGTCATTTGCCAAATGGAATTTAATAAAACAGTGGCTAGCTGTACCGATGAACAACTACAAACCGCGATACATGATCTTTTCAACGAACCACCATCTGGAGAAATGGCGCTACTACAAACGGATGATCCAGATGAGCCAATTGATTACTATCGATTACCTCTACTCTCAAAAGGGCAGGCGATAGAAAGCACTGATATTACGAACTGTTACCTCTTAAAAGATAATAAAACTCTTACCTTTTCCTTTGAAGTTTCTTCGCTTTCAGACCTTCCCTCACCTTTGAAACCCCCCTTCAAACGAGTAAATACCATGGAATGGTACCTGGGATTTGAAAACTCGTTACTCCCACCTGGATTTGATATGGGATATCAGATTGCTGCACGGATTGAACCAACGGTTCCAGGTTGGGAAGTTGGAAACGGATTGCTCGGGAATCTTAAACAATTTATACAAAAAAACCGAAACCACGAACTCACATCGTATAAAAAAACAGCGTATCTCTGGATCAGACCTCCCGGACAAGAAATGTTTTTCCCTGTTCAACTTCGTACGGGAAACGTTACCTTTGATTCCGGAACAAATAGAATTAATGTCATTGTCTCACGACAGGAACTCAGCAGCTTTGGTATCGCTCCTCAGTTTGGGTCGTTTGAACTTCCCGCGAAACTCACGAATTTTTCTGCAGGGGTACGATACTACCAAACCCCCTTGCTCCACCGACCAGGTGGACGTATTGTTGTCAACACCAGTTTTTTATTTGAACGCATCCAACGACTCCAGTCGCGACCATTACTTGGTGCGCTTGTTTCGCGTGTCCTCCAAAAATACGACATTAATCTTGATGATTTTTCAAGTCTTACGGAGAATATGCAAGGTACAGACTCGCTTCCACCTACTTTCTCATTAGCCACAATTCAAGCACTCTGGACTCAGGCGGATACTGCACCAGATACCGGTGTGTCAACAACCGTATTTCCCTTGATACCACAGTTATTTAGTGATTTACGCGTGAATGCCTTATCGTTCATTTCCAAAGATTATAAACAATCAAAAAACCCAAAAGCAAGTATCATTATCGTTCAACTGGGTTTGAAAAGTAGTGATGCAGAAGAAATTGCACGAGTTAACAACAACATCATCAACAAGATCAATGAACTGGACACACAATTCACCAGTATTTCTATTCAAGCAACTGGAGAAGGTATCGTAACTACACAGATAAACGATGTCGCGATGCAGGCAATGACGATAATTGGCCCAGCCATATTTATTATCATCCTCTGTATCTTGTTTCTTGCATTCAGAAAACCATCTTATATTCTTCTTCCTATTCTCGTGTTTGCCTTTTCGTGTGTGTGGCTGTTTGGAACCATGGCCATGCTTGGTATCTCATTTAACATAATCGCGGTCGCACTTCTTCCCTTGAATATTGGGTTAGGGGTAGAGTACTCTGTTAACCTCTTGTATAACTATCGAATAGAACTAAAAAAGGGACGAACGCCAGCGGAGGCGATTCGGCTCTCCATAAAAGAAGTCGGTATTGCCATTTTTTTAGCTTGGTTCACCACGTTTGTTGCGTTTCTTTCATTCCTCAGCGCGACTCTCCCACCGGTGAGAGACTTTGGGATATTCCTTGCTTTGGGTATCACCTACACCTTCATTATCACCATGACACTGCTGGTTGCGCTCCGATACATTATTGATCGGAGAAAGAAGACTATCCCTGTAAAACCGAGCACGCATGCATTCTCGATGACGAACACCATGGGGCGACTCGCACAATTACTCCTTCGTCATCAGAAAAAAGTATTCCTTGCAACCGTTCTTGTTTGTCTTGTGATGGGAACTGCGGTCACGCAGCTGAAATCAGGATTTAGTATGAATCAATTCATCCCACAGGATAATCCGGCGATACAACTCTCAGCCCAGATCAGTAAAGATTTCCCGTTTTCAAGCCAGGATCAAGAATATATTCTTATCGAGGGAAATGTTGCAACGCTGCAAGCATTGCAAGGTCTTGCGGTCACTCATGAGAAGATGAAGGATGATCAGTATGTTGCTCGAAAACCTGATGGAAGTACAAAAACAGAAAGCATTTATACCATGATCCAACAGGCGGTCGCAAATAACCAATCTCTTATTGCCTTGTTTAATATAGATGAATCCACTGATCTGCCAAAAACCGATGCTGATGTACAAGAGTTCTATGGTTACTTGTATACTAGTGTCGAGTACGGGATGCAAGTACAAGGTGTTCTCCATAAAGATGGAGAAGAGTATACAGCAACTATTCTTCGTGTGTATGTTGATATTGGCTCTGATAGCGATGATATGACAAAGCAGTTTGAACAACTGGATAAAGATTTAAATGATGATATAGCAGAGTATGGTGATGTAAAATCCATTGTTACAGGCAACCTCCTGATAACCTTATCCATTCTAAAAAACATGACGGAAAGTCAAATCCTCTCCACCGGGATATGTTTCATTCTTGCCGCGATTATGCTTTCTCTTATTTATCGAAACCCGATGCTTGGACTGATTGCGATGATTCCTGTAACCATTTCTATTATATGGGTATTAGGAACCATGTACTTTATTGGATATTCATTGAACATTTTAACGATTACGGTTACCTGCATCACTATTGGTGTTGGAATCGACTATGCTTGTTATATTACCGAACGATTCCGCTTGGTTGCCGATAAAACAGGAGATGTGACCAAAGCAGTCATCGAAACTATCTCCAGCACAGGTAGTGCTATTCTAATCGCAGCACTTTCTTCAATGTTTGGATTTGGTGTCCTTGCGTTTGCTCCCATCCCACCAGAGCAACAGTTTGGTATCATCACCGCAATCACACTCCTTTACGCATTTATCACTTCAATCTTGGTGCTGCCGCTGGTGCTTGCCCGCTGGGCGAACTGGAGGAAAAAACGAAAAGGATACATGATCCACCCAGGTGCCCCAAAGGGATTGGACGGTATAACTGAGGACTCTAGATATACCGGTAAACAGTAAAGTATCTATAGGGAATGAGGATACCTGTGAAATAAAATAAATTGGGGGTTAAACCGTTATGCCGCAAAAACGGATGAAAAAAATTCTGGTGACCGGTGCCGTCGGTCAAATCGGCTCGGAACTGACGATGATGCTCCGGAAAAAATTTGGAAACGACAATGTGTTAGCCACTGGGAGAAAAACCAAACCAAGCCAAACTATTCTGAACTCAGGTCCCTTTGAGTTTATCAATATTGGTAAACGAGAGACGATTGAGAAAGTCGTAAAAGACTACGATATTGACACAATCTATAACATGGCCGCGATTCTTTCCGCGGTTGGAGAAGAAAAACCGTTGTTGTGTTGGGACGTCAACATTAATGGATTGTATAATTGTTTAGAGGTTGCCCGTGAACATAGTATGGTTCGTGTGTTTGTTCCCAGCTCTATTGCAGCCTTTGGTCCAGAGACACCACGGGATAATACACCTCAGGAGACAATCCTCAGACCAAAAACGATGTATGGTGTGACCAAGGTCGCTGGTGAGCTCCTCGGTGATTACTACGTGAAACGATTTAATCTTGATGTGAGAGGGGTCCGATATCCAGGCATCATTAGTAGTGAAACCCTTCCGGGTGGTGGAACCACAGATTACGCAGTCGAAATCTTCTATGAAGCGATTAAAAACAAGAATTACACCTGTTTCTTACGAGCAGATACTGCCCTCCCCATGATGTACATGCCCGATTGTCTGAAAGGGACACTTGATCTGATGGATGCAGATGTAACCAAATTGAAACATCACTGCGACTTCAACCTTGCAGCCATGAGTTTTTCTGCTGAGGAACTTGCTACTGAAATCACAAAACATATCCCAGAGTTCACCTGTGATTACAAACCTGATTTCCGTCAGGCGATCGCTGATTCCTGGCCACGCTCCATTGACGATAGCGCTGCTCGAAAGGAATGGGGCTGGAAACCGAAGTACGGCCTTGTCGACATGACAAAAGATATGCTGCAAAAACTTGGCAAGCGTTACGAAGAAGGGAACCTCCTCATTTCTTAATCCTTCTTTTTTTCCTTTGTTTACTCCATAGAAAGTTTTATGTGCTACTCAGTATTCTCCTGTCTATTGTGAGGTGAACCAACGTTGCCGCAATTAGAGGAAGCTGGAGTAATTATGAAAGGAAATATTGATGGAATTAGAGGATATTTGGGTACTGATTCTGACTTTCTGCTTAAGCATACATGTACGAAAATCAGAAAAGAATCCTTACATCTCCCTGGACCTGATTTTATCGACCAAATTTTTGTTGATACTGACCGATCAACCCCCGTGCTTCGTAACCTGAAATCATTGTTCAATCACGGCAGGCTAGCAGGAACCGGGTATCTTTCGATATTGCCCGTAGATCAAGGTATTGAGCATTCTGCTGCAGCATCATTTGCCCCGAACCCGATGTATTTTGATCCGGAAAACATCGTAAAACTTGCGATTCAAGGTGGTTGTAATGCGGTTGCGTCGACCCTTGGTGTTCTCGGTGCTGTCTCACGGAAGTATGCGCATAAGATCCCGTTCATTGTGAAAATCAACCATAATGAATTACTTACATATCCAAATAATTTTGACCAGATCATGTTTGCAGGTGTCGAACAAGCATGGGATATGGGCGCTGCTGCGATTGGTTGTACTATTTACTTTGGTTCTGATGAATCAACCAGGCAGATCCAAGAGGTGAGTCAAGCGTTTAAGTACGCCCATGAACTTGGAATGGCAACGATACTATGGTGTTATCTGCGAAATTCTGCGTTTAAAGTGGATGGAAAAGATTACCATACTGCTGCGGATCTCACCGGTCAGGCGAATCATCTTGGTGTTACCATTGAAGCAGATATTGTGAAGCAAAAACTCCCTGATATTAATGGCGGGTACGTCGCGCTTAATAAGGGTGGTGTGAAATACGGGAAAATTGATGAGAAAGTGTACACAGAGCTCTCGTCCGATCATCCTATTGACTTAACACGATATCAGATCGCGAACTGCTATATGGGACGTGTCGGATTGATTAACTCCGGAGGTGCATCTGGGAAAGATGATTTTGGGCAAGCGATACGAACCGCGGTCATCAACAAACGTGCGGGTGGCACCGGTCTAATTTCTGGGAGAAAAGCGTTCCAGAAGCCCTTTGAGGATGGTGTGAAACTTCTTC
>CAYGVY010000005.1:0-14261 GCA_964353435.1 uncultured Thermoplasmatales archaeon
AAGACGGCGAGCTGAATAAGATAAGGATGGATTCTGAGAAGAAATGGATTGATTTCGTTTTAACAAATATTGAACTTCGGGATGACCGTGAACAACTAAAAGAACTGGGGTTAAAACTTGAACAGCAAGAACAGTTACTGATGAATGCTCAGACTGAGCTTGATAACCGAACAAAAGAATTGACAATGAACAGAGAGGAGTTCGGGGAAAAGCTAGAAACCCTCAACAGGGAGGTAGCGACACGAAGTAAACTCCTTGAGGACCTGGAAAAGCAGCTCACAGAGCGCCAAATGCTTCTGGTGGAAAAAACACGGATGGGAGAAACACTCCAAACAGAGTTAGCAATACGGGATAATGAACTGAGAACTCGCATGCGAGAACTTGAGGAGAGACAAGGAAGCGTTGATTCTTTGCAAGCTGAGGTTGTCTCAAGAAACCATATCATTGACGATATCAGAAGACAACTTACCGAGAACCAAACCGGTCTTCTGGAAAAAACCCTACGTGCGGAACAGTTTAGAGATACACTTGAAGAGCAACAGCGTCTTGTCGCAGAAACGGAAACCGAGCTCGTGAGAAAAAATGATGAGTTGAAATTAAACAGACAAGAGATCGAACAAAAAGATAGCGAACTCCATCGTATGCAAACCGAATTGGAGGGACGATGGAAGGATCTAGAAATAGCAACGATCGATCTGAATAGCAAACAAGAAAAAATAGCGGAGCTTCAACAACAAGCAGAAAAGAGTCATCAAGAATTAAATGAACAAGCTCAGAGGCGAACTCAGCTCGAAGCTGAAAGAGATCATCTCAATCTACTGTTTGAGAGTATGAAAAACTCGGTTCCTTCTTCTGTTATTATGGTGAATAAAGATCAAATAATAACGACATTAAATAAGAACGCAGAGGAGTTATTTGGGATAGCATCAAAACAAGCAATTGGTAGTGAGATTTCTCATTTTCCCCAGACAGTTGATCAGGAAGTTACTAAGGCAATCGATATAGGTGAGCAGACGAAGAAATCGGTGACGCTCCTATCTGTCCCAATGCGAGCGCGTGAGGGGAAGAATGTCCTCACCAATATCTCGGAAATTCCTTTCCTCGATGGAAAGGGAGAATTCCAAGGGGCACTTTTAGTCATTGACGATGTAACGACAATAGTGGGGATGCAAGCGGAACTAGAGAGAAAACAAGAAGATTTACAGATGCTTGGTCAGAAATTCCAGCAGACCTACAAACAGCTCAATGTCGTTGACACTGAGATGAAGGTCACGGAATCTGAATTGAAGAAAAAACAAGAGGAAATTGAACAGAAAGAACAAGCACTTGATTCGTTGAAACAGGATCTTGATGCTCGACAACAAGAATTAAAGGTACGCATAGAAGAGTTGGAGACGGTAACAAGAGAACTTCAGGAGAGAACCGTGGAGATCGATCAGGTAAAACGAGATCTCAAAGAACGACTTGATCAATTAGATGAGAAGGGCCTTACGATTTGCCAGTTAAAGGATGAGTTGGAAAATCAACAGACGCGATTTACTTCCGTGGTAAACGAATTAGAAACAGTTAAGCAAGAGGCAGATACAAAAACCAGTGAGCTGGAGATTCTCAGAGAAAACCTAAGAAACAAACATACTGATCTTGATTCGGTAAAAACAAGGTTATCAGAGAAGGAAAAAGAATGTACATTAAAAACTCGGGAGCTTGCTGCAACAATTGAAGAATTAAAGAAAAGTCAGAACCGAATCGACGAACAGCAAGCGGAATCCAAGAAATTACTTCATCGAATGAAGATAAGCGAAGACGAGTTTGCTGCGAAAGAAAACGAGATGCGAAAACTTTCTGAGGAACTGGAGAAAAAACAGCAGGAATGGCGTTCTTTGAATAAACAACTGGATGATCAGGAAATCCAGAGCTCTCAAATTCATATAAAACTTGAGGGGAGCGAACGAGAAGCAAAGAAGAAAAACGACGAGCTGCAACAGATGAAAGAACAGATGAAAGATCGGCATCATGAGATCCTTCGATGTACTCATGAACTTGAACAAAAAGACAGTGAACTCAATCGAATGAGAACAGAGCTGGAGGAAAAAGGTAAAGATTTGGAGATAACAGCAATTGACCTGAACAGTAAACAAGAAAAAATTCTACAGCTTCAAAACGAATTAGAGAGAAATCGTCAGGAACTGGAGAGTATACACCGAAATGTTGATTTGAGAAGTGCGGAAATCACCTCGCATAAGAGAGAAATCGAGGAATTAACCAAGGAATTGAAAGCAAGTAAAGCTGCGATAAGTTGGTTTAAAATAGAACTTGAGGAAAAACAAGGAGAGTTACGGTTAAAAGGGGAAGATGTCGAAGCGAAACATCTTGAGGTAAAAGACCTTCGGAAACAATTAACAGATGGTAAAATTGATTTAATGGAGAAATCGCAGGCAATTGATCGATTACAAAACGAGGTTGAAAAAAGCAAGAATGAAGAGGCGTTAAAAGAGAGGATATGCCAAGAATTACAAAAACAGTTTAATGAAAAACAAACAGAACTCAAACTCAAAGATGAAGAGCTACATACGCGAGAAAGAACAATTCAACAGCTACAGCTTGATTTCCAGAACCTCCACAATGACTGCACAATAAAGGAGGAGGATATACAGGCGATTCAGGTGAAATTGGATGATAATGAACACGAAATTTCCCTGTTACGGGCAGAAATTGAAAAGAAGACAAAAGAATTTCAGCAGATTCAAGTGAAATTCGAGGAAGAGCAGAAAAGCTCGAAAAAAATAGAGTTTGAAAAGACTATAGAAGAGCTTGCGCAGAAGCTTCAAGAACTCCCGCAAATCCAAACCGAGCTTCAAGAGAAGCAATATCAGATAGAAATGTTGAACGCAGATGTTGAAACCAGAAACAAACTGATCGAGGAGATGAAACGTCAACTCACAGAGAAACAGACAGTACTTATCGAAAGGCTACAAGATACCGAACGATTACAAGCAGAACTCACGGAACAACATCAGGAACTCCCGAGGAAAAACGAAGCACTCATACGATTAACTGAAGAGGTCACCCGATTACAACAAGAGCTTGAAAAGAAGACAACAGAACTAAACCATATACAAACCGAGCGGGACAATCTCCATTTCGTGTTTGATCATATGGAGAATTCGATCCCCTCGTCCGTGATAACTGTAAATAATGATAATATTATTACGACCTGGAATAAGAAAGCAGAGGAACTATTTGGGGTACCCGCGACGACAGCAGTAGGGATGAATATCTCGCAAGTGGACTTGATGGGTAGAGAGCGGGTACGGGAAGGGTTCGAGCAGTGTAAAAATAAGAAAGAACCAGTTACGGTTCATTCTGTTTCTCTCAAAGGAGACAGTGAGAAACGAATCCTTACCAATGTCTCCCAAATTCCCTTAATTGATAATACAGGTGAATCCAAGGGTATGATGCTCGTCATCGATGATGTCACAGACTTTGTCGGAATACAGGCGGATCTGCAGATAAAACAACAAGAAATGACGGATTTAACGAAACGATTCCAAGACATGCACACCAGTTTAAAGGTCACAACAATTAACAAAGAGCCTGCCACAAAGATGTTGGAGACGCGGTCTGATGGAAAAGATAGCCCCCTATGCATCCTCAAAGACGATCAGCCAATCATCCAGGGTGAAAGAAAGTCTCTTGCTGGAGATATTGACCATATCATCGAGGGAAGAGAGGAACATACAGGTCAGCACCACGAGGAGAGTACCTGGAAAAAAGAATTACGGATCTGTGATGAGATCGAAAAATGTCTTGATCATGCCTCTGAGGATCATCTGAAAACAAAAAAATTGAAGGATGAAGAATTAAAATAATATGATTTTTTTATTCGTAGAGAGTAACGACGAGTTTTGTCGAGAGCGGGGATTCAAGGGTTACGGTTCGTCCCATACCCGGTGACGGTAGAATTGTGACTTTTAGTTCATCGCCATATCTCATTGCGATATCATCAGGGAGCTTCAGGAGAACAAACGTCATATCTGTATTTTTGTTTATGAGGTGTGAATTAATAATAGAGTTATCGTCATCGATTGTAGAGATAAGACTAAACGTCCCAGGGGTTACAGAATCCCAGAGCGGATGTTCAAAGAGGGAATGGGAGTTGAGGGATTCCGCAAGTCCATTGTAAAACAGGAGTTGAAATTGTTCTCCGTTGGAAAGTTCTATGGTCATGCGAGAAACATCGATATCTTGAGAAACGAGGGGTTTAATCAGGATTGCGATTTTTTGGATTTTTTCTTCGCCTTGTATTGTCTGGTATTTTCCGACGATATGTTTTATTTGGAGGTAGCTACATATTTCGTCGACGACCTCGTTGGTTATCTTATTGAGGTCTTCTTCCGAGATGTTTTTTGAACCAGTCATGATGACAGATGCGGAAACCGCTCCGATAAGGATGAAGCCGATGAGTAGTATCCCGGCGAATATCCCGAGTTTTGCCTGGTCATTCATAATATCCCTAGTGTTCTCCACATAACTCTTCTTCTGGTTAATATATAAATATTGTTATACAATTGTTATCTATTCCAGGGAATCAGGTGATAAAACAAGTTATTTCAAAGAAAATAAATGGTTGACGGATGGTCTTGTTTTCTCCTAATTTTCTGTGATATATTAGAAAAAGATAGGGAGGGGATCAAGAAACCGTTGGGGTGTGATTTTTACATTTTGTTTGTTCACCGCCGAAGCTTTATATAGTGTAATTTGCGAACATGTTACATGCGAAAGACTGCCATGATTAAAAATGGCACGAATTTAAAGGAAAGGAAGGTGAAAAAAATGGGAAAACGGTATATGGAAAGGCTGGTGGGCAAATACTGTAAGATCGTAACCAAAGAACCCGGTGAAGAACGAGCAAATGTCGTAACAGGTATTCTAGAAGACGTTGACTACAAAGATGGCTTTATTTTAGTGGATTCCTCTCAAGGATTAGGATGTCTTAGAATCGATACCATTATAGCTATCAAACCAGGCAAGAAACACAGACCCGAGAATAAACCACGAATGAACGATGATGAGGCTGATGTTGGTATCGGAACTTTAATTGTTTTCATCGCCATGGTGTTGGTTGCAGCAGTGGCAGCAAGCGTCATTATGCAAACCGCAGAAAACTTACAACAGAGAGCATACGCGGTTGGTAAACAAACCATCCGAGATGTTTCAACCGGTCTGCGTGTTATCGGTGTCACAGGATACACAGATGTAAATAAAACAAAACTCGAATACCTTGCAATCGCGATCACGCCCCGAGCAGGGTCCTATGATATCGATCTGAACAGAACACTATTGTACATTCAACTAGATAACTATTCCGTCTTGAGTCTGAATCTATCATCTAAAGCAAACAGTGTTACAGAAGGTGGTATATTCCATACGCTCGATCTTAGTCGGTTAAACGCGACAAACTACGGACTTATTTCAATCCATGACCGAGATGACTCCGTTATGAAAACCAACGGTATTAGTACGACAGACCAAGTGATTCTCATCGTCAACCTCACCGCAGTGCTCCCCACAACCCATGGGCTCCTGCCCGGCGAAGTCCTTGAGGGAAAACTAGTTCCAGATGTAGGAGCATCCGGTATCTTTGTTGTTCAATCGCCAAACGCGTTTAAATACCGAGTCTGTGACGTCTAAAAACACAAGAAAAACAGCAAACATTTGGAGAGAGAAAACCTCTCCTATTTTTTATCTTTATTTTTTTGGGTCAGGTTCATCCATTGGCCGAGATTCTTGCTGATCTAAACAAGTAATTATAGCGATCTCAGCTTTTTCACCATTGTAGATGGTTTGTTTGATACTGATCTCAACTGATATTTTGTTATTATCCTTCGTTGAAAACACGGTTTTATATGCAGAAACATTCTCGCCTTTCAATCGATCAAGATAATACTTCTCGACGTCTGCAAGCCCTTCTAGTGCGATAAAATCAAAAAAGCTTTTCTCCACTACCTCATCCATGGCATATCCGAGCAGTAAGACAAACGAGCTATTGATTTGTTTTAATATACCTCGCTGAACAATCGCCGCTGATTGAGGAATTTTATCAAGTAGCTCGTGGTAATTAGAAATTGTAGGTACTGTGTTCTTAACAATTTCTGGCTTTTTTGAGATAGGTTCCCGAGTCGTAACAGCTACACGCTCTAAAAGGACGTCCTCTTGTTTCATCAGCTCCTGCCGCCTTTTCTCAATCGCTGATTCTAAAAGTTCTAACTTTTCTCGCCACCTGCTGAATTCTTCGACACGAGCGTTAAACGTCTTCTGTTCGTTCATTAGCTTTGCTTCAAAAGCATTCAACTGGTTTGTTTGGACTTCTATCTGCTGTTTTTGTAAAGTAAGCTCGCGGTGTTGTCGTTTGAATCCGAATGGATCTGAGAAAAACGTGAATTCTGCATTCTTGTGAGGTTCCTCGGCAAATGTTGTATTGTTCAGGTTGTTTTGTTTTCTCGTATGTCGTTTGTATCCTTTTTCAAGGAGTTGCATATGTTTCCCTAGGTTCTTATGGTTTTTTTCTAATCGTCGGTCTTTCTTTTCCAGTTTGGCAAGACGTCTGGTAACAGTATCATATTTTCGTGAAAGTTCTTTTGTTGATTTGTTCATCGAGTCCAGTTGTTCAGATTTGTTTTGCCTTATTTTTTTTATAGTTTCCAATGGTTTTGCGAGATATTCTCCACCAGCATTATTGATTGGTTCGTCCCCTGTTTTTTTTTCACTGGCAAATATTATTTTTTTTTGTGCTTGTTTCATTGGCATCTCTCTTTTTTTTGGTTGTGGCATTGGTTCAGGAGCAATCGTTTGAATATTCTCTTCTTTTGGTTGAATAGATGCAGTGGCGAGAGTGTCTGAGGATTGTATATTAATTTCTTCTTTTTTTTGCGGTTTTCCAAAGAGGCAGATATCTTTAACGGAACCATTTTCATCTTTAATCAGAAACCCAGTCCAGGATATCATATAGGTTTGATCATGTTTTGTTTTTATAGGGAGTTCAAAATCATCAACCCACATGGTTTGTCGAATAGATTCAAGAAGTGTTTTCCAGAGCGTGATAGACTCGTTTGGAAGTAATATCTCACCAATTTTTTTATGTAATACCTCGTCCCGCATGTATCCTGTGAATCGCTCGCATTCAATGTTGAATTGAATGATTTCCTCACTCAGGCTAAGACCGAGTATTAGTTCTTGGCTTGTGTGTAAACCTCTATCATTTTCCTTTTGATCGATTGCGGTCATCTCCTCTACCCAGGTACGAATTGGTGCATCGTACGTTTTTGTTTCATTTCACTATCTTCTGATTATTTAAAACGTTTTGTTTTAATGAAAAGAGAAGAAAAAGAGGCATAAGAACCTTCGCTTCAGAAGTAACATTCTTCAGGATAGTCGATTGGGTTATTCCTGATAGACACCTAGTGAAAGAAAATGTCCAACAAAAAAAAATGTCCTCCGTAGAGCTAAAAATCTGAGATATTTTATATCCTAGTCAATCATGTACCCTATCCGTTGCAACCAACAGAAAAACAAAAAATTATACAAGAGAGCCAACACGTCCGTACAGTCAAATACATAAAAGTATAAATATACGATTATTGTTGATATCTTTGGGATTCAACTAGAGGTTTGGAATATACGGAGGGGTTCAGATAAAGTTAACATTAGGGAAAGATGAGCCTACACCTTCTAAGGACGATTCACCGGGTAGTGCTGAGAAGAATCCCGAAGTAAAAGAACAACCCAAACCTGAGAAGAAACCAGAGCCTGAACGAAAAATCATTAAATTCGATACACCAGAGAAACCTGCCGAAAACAAAAAAGAAGAAGTTTCCTCCCAGGAATTAAAGAAAAAAATGACGCCGGAAACAAAAAAACCAGATGCACCAAAAATGGGAAGTATCCCTGATGTTACAAAAATCGTCGGTGATAAAACCCCTGGAGCATCAGTAGATGCAGCAAGAGAGGATCTTGAACAACGACGAACTATACTTCAAAACATGAAAGATTTTGATTTCCAAATCAAAAAAAACCAGGAAGACGTAACCAAATTATTAGAGAAAGTGGAGAACCTTTCTAAAGATCTTGATGATCTCGTCAGTTTATATGAAATCGTGTCAGAACAGATGAACCCTTTTGTCGGACTGTCTAAAGTCACGAAAAAACGAATAGATGCTCTGGAGAACTTCACAAAAGAGGTAGACAGTGTGAAAATACGGATGGGTGAACTTGAATCAGTTATTGAAAAAAATGGCTTCAGCACAGGTGGAGGCATTACCCCGACTGCAGTAAAACCAAGCTGCGAAGTAAAAAAAACAGCATCCGACATACCTGCAACACCAATAGTAAAAACAGTTACCCCAACATCGATACCAACCGTAACAACGATTACCCAAACACCGATAGAAATGCAAGCGTTAGAAGCACAGAACATATCAGATAAAGAAATGGATGAGATCCTCAGTAAATCTTTAGAAGCATTATTTATTGAGCAGAATATCGATAACATGATTAATGAATTTTTCCTAAGTTTAAAATAAAGGCAATGCGTTTACAGATTGGAGTAAGTGATGAACGAAGGAGACCAAAACAGAGGAGAGAGACTTCTCGAAGAGTTTGAGGTAGCTGCAGAACTTGCTACCATCATCGAACGAAACATGTTACCTCAGAGAATTACACAAAGAATTGGAGAAAAAATAAAAGAAAAAAACATTAAGGTTACAAAAGATCAACTTTACAAATTAGTTGAAAAAATACAAAGCACACTACGTTCGTATACACCATCAACATCAAGAGAGCCTGAACAGCCAAAGAAAGAGGATAAAAAACCCTGGTATGGTACTGCCGTGCAGACAACAGATATGAAGCAACTTGTAGAGGCGGTTGAAAAACTAGGCGAACGTATAAAGGTGATCGAAGAAAATCGAATTGATGGAGTCAAAGGAGTGACCGGTAAACTCGTTAAAACAAAGGATATAAAAACCTTTGAGCCAGCAGATATCCTGGGAGAGGATATGCAGCCGTTAGAACATATACCCAGTGACCCAGAAAGTATTGTTGTCATCATGAAATGGTTGCAGTATCTCGTCGAAAAGATAGGGAAAAACAATCTTCCTGATGTCCTTGGGTACTATGTTGATATTGGTTGGATTTCTGATGATGTACGATTAGATTTGATTAGCTATTCAAAGGGGATAACAGGAGAACCAGCGCAGGTAGGTACACAATCACCACATCTGCCGACGCGAGATCATCTCCAATCCTTACTATTCATCCAGAAACTGAAAGGATTACAACTGGATGAGCGGTTCCTTAGTAAGATAGAGCGAGATATGGAGAAGATGGTAAAAAGCCTTGAGGGGTACCAACTGAAATAATGTTTCGATGGGGAATAAACTTTATTAGATTTGTTTCATATTACAGGTACGTTATCTGATTCTCTGGATGCATATCCATAGAACACACTTGGAGGGTAAAAAAGATGGGGTTCTCACTAATTGCAGCAGCTGCAATTCTAGGCTTGACTCTGTTCATGGCAGCGGAGATCATCACCAGTGAGGTTCTGCCCACTATCGAGGGCATCAATGATTCCTATGGTGACCTGAGAGATAGAATCAGGGATCAACTGCAAACCGATATCAACATCACCGTTGTTTCTCGGTCATATACTGGAGCAAATTACGATTATAATATCTCGGTACAGAACACGGGGAGCGTCACCCTTCACACGAAAGATTTTATGATTTTAATAAACGGAACTGGCTATCCATTCACCTGTTCTCACAGGTATCTGCATCCTGAAAACACGGTGTATTTCCGTATTGTTGACGTGGCAGGTGCTGAAGCTAAACGAATAAAAGTCATCTCTAATAACGGCATAGCAGACTACTATGCCTATATATCATGAGGGAAGAATATGGGATTTAGTTTAACCGGAACACATGTGATCTTCTTCATCGCAGCAGTCATTGTCGCTGGAATGGTATCAGGTGTTTTTATTGCGGTAACGATGAATGTCACGACAAGTCTTTCCAATCGTGGAGATCGAGTAAAAGAACAACTGGACACTGACTTTGCGATCATCAATGATCCAAACACAATCCCCATAACAGGAGTATATTCTATCTTTTATCTGAAAAATATTGGAGGAGCAAAACTCACTACCACCAATCAGACATTTCAGGTCTTTATTGACGGCGAACTCATCGCGATTGCAAACTATTACTTTGGGAATACTTCAATCCCTGTAGAGGCGGTCACAAACCTATACGTCAACACAACGCTTACAACAGGTGAACATACGTTACGAGTCGTCGGACCACAAGCGATTGACAAGGATTTTACCTTTATAAAATAAAAAAGAAGAGAATGAGGAAATATGGAAGGAGTTAAATCCATCATCTTAGAACGAAAAGGAGAAAAAGATGGATTTGCTGAAAGATTTGGGAAAGTCATCCCAAATGGCTCCTTGATATTCATCGAAGGAAAAGAAGGAACCGGAAAAAGTATTTTTTGTCAACGCTTCTGTTACAGTTTGTTAAAAAATGAATGTTCGTGTTCGTATGTGTCGACGCAATTTACCATTAAGAGTTTTTTACGGCAAACAGCATCAGTTGGATATGATGTTCGAAAATATCTTATGACCGGGAAGTTCTTTTTCATTTCTACAGAGGTAACACTAGCGGAAACACTCCCGAGAAAAACATTCCTTGAAGGGTTACTCACTGGGAGAAAACTATTCGATCCTGAGATCATTTTTATTGATTCTCTGTCCACGCTACTCAAAGAGAGTCTCAATAGAGAGAATTTAACGGATCTTACCAGTTTCTTTAATCGGTTAACAGGATCTGGAAAAATCATCTTCGTCACCGCAAATCCAACTGAATGGCCTGAAGAAATCCATAACGCATTCCGGATGGTTACCACCATTCATTTTCGAACAGCACGTGAGTCAGCACCCGGTATTGGGATTGTCTACAATATCTATCTGGAGAAATTCAACGGCGCACGGTATAAATACGACCCGATTACACGTTTCTCGGTTCGACCTGGTGTTGGTCTCACCATTGAATCAAGTGGCGTCGCGTTTTAAAGGAGGCAAAGGGTATGACAAAGATGGAAAAAAAAGAGGAAGACAAAATCATTAAAGAAAACCCTCACCTCCAAAAATACCTTGATGAACTACAAAGTAAAATGGAGCGGCCTATCTTCTATAGTAAATTACCTCGTGATTTAAGGGGAGAAAAGTACCCAAACCTTATCTATCCAACGAAAGGGTCTGTGTTTGTTCATATTATTCGAACGAAAGACATGGAAGGTAAAGAGTATCATGCGATTGAACCAAGTCTTGACGAAAATGGAAAAGTAAAACGCGATCAGATGCTTGTATTACTGTATGAGAAGACGCCCTCCTTGAAAACAGTTAAGACTGATGATGAAATAAAAGAAGCGATTCGGGCGTTGATGGACCAGCTTACCATCATTGATGAACGATCTGCAGGAGTGGCAAAATTATCTGGGGGAAAACTTAGGTTAACATCTGTTGAAAAGTTGAATATTGAATATGATATTACGAAAAACATCATTGGTGGTGGACCGCTAGAGCCATTCATGCGAGACCCGTATCTTGAGGATATCCACATTATCACTGGGGAAAACGTCCATCTCATTCATAAGGTTTTTGAGATGATTAAGACAAATATTTTTATCGATAAAGCCTGGGCGAACACGTTTTCTCAAGAGTTTAGCGAAAAGATAGGAAGTCCTGTGAGTGAAGGTCAACCTATCGCAGACGGGACGCTTCCTGATGGGAGCCGGGTGAACATCATCCATAGTAAAGATGTAAGCCTCAAAGGACCGACAATGACGATTCGAAAATTCAGTGAAACACCTACGAGTGTCACTCAGCTTATTAACTGGGGAACCTTTGATACCGGTGTTGCTGCGTATCTGTGGTTATGTCTTCAATATGGAAGGAGTTTGTTTGTCTGTGGCGAAACCGCGTCAGGAAAAACCACCACAGCAAACGCCATCATTCCTTTTATTCCACCTGAGAAAAAGATTTTCTCTGTCGAAAACACCCCCGAGGTTCAGGTGCCTCATGCGGTATGGCAACAGCTGCTTACAAAATCCACAGGGCCAAAAGAGGGGCATATTGAACTAGATGATCTCCTGCGAGCTGGTCTTCGATCGAGACCGGATTATATCATCCCTGGTGAGACCAGAGGAATTGAGGGGCGTGTTGTCTTTCAGGCGATGCAAACTGGACATCCGGTGATTACGACGTTTCATGCAGGCAGTGTCACCAAGGTTATTCAGCGGTTTACTGGTCATCCTATCAACATTCCTAAAACATTTATGGATAACCTCGATGTTGTTCTGATTCAAATGGCAGTGGAGCGAAAAGGAAAACGTATCAGACGGGTGCTCTCTGTTGATGAAGTTGAAGGGTACAATAAACAGGTTGATGGTATCATGTCTCGGAAGGCGTTTGAGTGGAACGCTGTTGATGATACTCACACCTTCAAAGCGAATAGAAATAGTTATATTTTAGAATCGCGAATCGCGAAAATGGCTGGGTTAACTGATCCGATGCAGATTTATGAAGAATTTGACCGTAGAAAACATATCCTTGATCGGATGATTGAAGAGAAAATCTTTGATTATTATGAAGTTGTTCAATTTATCTGGACATTTTACAGAGAAGGAGAAAAAGCGTTACCAATATCAATATAAGAGAAAAATAACTGGGGATAACGTAAGGTAGAATATTCAAGATGAGGGGGTGAAAAAACTATGGCAACAATGGAAAAAGAAGAAAAAGAACAGCTCTTAAACGAGAATCCTCACCTGAAAGAATATTTAGAGACAATTAGACACAAAATCGGTGATCCTGTTTTTTATAGTAAAGTCCCTCGTGAAGTCAGAGATGACGCGTATCCTAATTTTATTTACCCGACCAAAGGAGTTGTGTTTATCCATATCTATCGAACACAGGATATGGATGAAGTAGAGTACCATGCAATTGAGCCAACGGTGGATGATGTCATTAAAGCTAAACTTGATGTGGTCCTTAAACTGATTGTGAAGAAAGCACCAGAGAAAAAAAGTGTGCTTACCGATGAGGAAATGAAAGAGGTTTTAAAGGAGCTTATTGATGAAATCACAGTGATTGACGAAAGAGCAGTAAATATAGAACCAGCAAAGAAAGGAAAAATAGGCGGAAAAGATCGGGTAAAAGTCACTTCATTTCAAAAGAGCATTCTCCAATATGATATTATTAAAACTCTCGTTGGCGGTGGGCCGCTGGAGCCGTTCATGCGAGACCCATATCTTGAGGATATCCATTTTGTTGCCAATGAAAAAATCCACCTAATTCATAAGATCTACGGGATGATTAAAACCAATATCATTGTTGGGGAGAAAGAAGCACCTGCGTTTACCCGTGCAATAAGTGAAAAAATGGGGGCACCGGTGAGTGAAGGCCGACCGATTGTTGACGGTGTTCTTCCTGATGGGAGTCGAGGGAACGTTATCTATAGTTCCGCGGTGAGTATCAAAGGACCAAGTATGACGATTCGGCGGTTTACAGAAACTCCCATTAGTGTTACGCAGCTGATTAAATGGGGGACGCTCAATTCCAGTATTGCTGCGTATCTGTGGTTGTGTCTGCAGTATGGCAGGAGTTTTTTTCTCTGCGGGGGAACCGCATGCGGGAAGACGACAACGATGAACTCGATCATTCCGTTTATTCCCCCCGAAAAAAAGATTTTTACGGCAGAGGGAACCCCTGAGTTACAGGTTCCGCATACGGTATGGCAGCGGTTATTGACAAAGACAACCGGGCCGAAAGAAGGCCAAGTTGATCTCTTTGACCTTTTAAAGGCTGCTTTACGGTCTCGACCTGATTATATCATCCCTGGTGAGGTGAGAGGTGCGGAGGGAAATATCGTGTTTCAGGCGATGCAAACAGGGCATCCATGCATGACTACGTTTCATGCAGGGAGTATTACGCAGGTTATTCAGAGATTTACCGGGGATCCTATCAATGTTCCGAAAACGTTTATGGATAACCTTGATTTCGTGGTGATACAGCTTGCGATTGAACGCCATGGAAAAATGATACGCAGATGTACCGCTATTGATGAAATAGAAGGATATAACAGGGAGGTTGATGGGATTATGTCTCGGAAAGCGTTTGAGTGGAAATCAGATGAGGACGC
>CAYGVY010000005.1:14361-16194 GCA_964353435.1 uncultured Thermoplasmatales archaeon
AAAGAATCATTTAAAGATCTGAAGATCGCGTTTCGAAGTCTTGATGATCGGAAGAAATTTACCAGAACAATTTTACTTCCGTTGATCATCCTGGGCGTACTCGTCATGTGTCTGCCTTTTCTTCTTCAACTGCTTGTGTCCACCCCGTTGCAGTATAATCCAGCAACTTTTATTTTCGGTGGAATCATACCGATTCTTCTTGGTGTTTTTTACCCATACATCAGCTGGAAAAACAGGGAGTCTGATATCAACGGAAAAATGCATTTTTTTATCACTCATATCAGAGTATTAGCGATTTCGGATCTCACGTTAAAAGATATCATCAACATACTTGGAGGAAATAAAGCATATAAAAGTCTTGGAGAAGAGTTTCGAAAGATAAGTGTCCTTGCTGATCAATGGCGTGTTCCCATCTCAAAGTCTTTTCGATTCATAGGGGAGAGAACACCAAGTAAGATCCTCCGAGATTTCCTTGACCGGTTCTCACAGAGTCTGGATAGTGGTGTTGAGCATCGAGAGTTCATCGAGCATGAGCAAGACGCAGTCCTGCAGGAATATAAAACAATCTATGAGGCGAGTAATGAAAACATCGTGATTTTAAGTGAGGTGTATGTCAGTCTGCTCATCGCCATTATCTTTGTGATGGCTCTAGGGATCGTCCTTCCAATGGTGATGGGTTCGCAGGACATGGGAACGTTTATTTATGTTTCGTCGTTCATGATGCTTGCTTCCGAGGGAATGCTTCTTTACCTGTTACGTTCGATGATTCCACCTGATGAGATGTGGCATTGTACCGGTGAAAAAGGAGAAATAGAGATTTCGCTCTGGCGTTCCTTTAAAACCTCGTTGGTCGTCTCGATTGTTCTTTCTGTGGTTCTGCTGGGTGCAAAATACTTTCTTTCGCTGCCGGTTCTTTCAATGATTCCTTTTGAGATTCTTGTCGCGTGCGGGCTGACGCCGTTGTTTATCCCCGGGCTAAAAGTACTCCGTGAAGAGGAGCATATGTCGCGAAAAGAACGGAATTTCATGGGATTTCTGCCTGCATTGGGTTCAATTTCAACCATGCGAGGAGGGAGAATTAACGATTCAGTGTACTATCTCAGTGAGAAGGACTATGGGGTTCTCAGCAGACACATCCGAGATCTCTATCGACGATTGCGAACACGTATTGACGATGATGCCGCCTGGGAATGGTTCGGGGTGGATACCGGGAGTAACTATATTCAACGATCAAGCGAGATGTTTCGACAGGCGACTTCAGCTGCCGCGAACCCTCGTACGGTGTCTCGGATGATTGCTGAGAACATCCGTAAAATCAGGGATCTTCGTGTGAAAAAACTTGCAATCGTAAGGACAACATCTGCCTTGTTCGGGGGAGTAACGTTCGGGATTGCGTTTTCTATCTATATTTCTTTTGTGGTTGCACGGCATCTGAATACGATTCTCATCACCAGCAAAGCAGGTCATCCTTTCGAAGGGACACCAGTTGATGTCGGATCAATCCTCACCACAGTCCCTCCAGAGGTTTTTACGCAGAATTTCCTTCTGATATTCGTTGTTTTGCTTGCTCATTGTTTTCTCATGGGCTTAACCATACGATCGCTGCGAGGCAGCCATATCTTGGTTACGTTATTTTATTTTGTTCCATTTGCATGGATCGTCTCAATTACTTCAGCGGCCGTGGATGTTGGATTACGCGGTTATCTTGGAATGTAAAAAAAAATATTGTTCAAAAAAAAGGGTGTTCTCGTTTTTTTTGTGTAAAGAGTTTACGTTAAGGTTGTAAATCAACAATCGTATTTACCAATACACTCGGGGTAGTAAATCCAATGA
>CAYGVY010000006.1:0-15897 GCA_964353435.1 uncultured Thermoplasmatales archaeon
TGTTAACCGACATCAGTCATTTCATGAAATCGTAACGGTGTATTAGAAAAATTAGAAATTTCTTTAAAACATTAATACATTCATCCAATGACGTCAGAAAAATTTTGACGGACGAGGCTGTTGTATCGTGGAACCAAAAAAAATACTCTTAAAACTTGTACTTGAAGATGGCTCTTTTTTTCCTGGATACTCCTTTGGTTGCTCTCGTCCTGCTGCTGGAGAAGTCGTGTTCAACACCGGAATGGTCGGGTACCCGGAGAGTCTTACTGATCCATCGTATAAAGGACAGATTTTGGTACTTACATATCCTCTAATTGGAAACTATGGAGTACCAGGTAACGAACGAAAAGACAATCTACTGAAATATTTTGAATCTGAAAAAATCCAGGTTGAAGGATTAATCATTGCAGACTACTCAGAGAATTATTCTCATTGGAATGCAAAGAAATCATTATCTGAATTCATGAAGGAACACGATATCCCAGGTATCTATGGAATTGATACGCGAGAGTTGACGAAAAAGTTACGCAAAAAAGGAACACTTCTTGGAAAAATTGTCCATGCACATGAAAAAATATCGTTTTGTGATCCGAATAAACAGAACCTTGTCGCCGATGTCAGCATCCATGAACCGGTGATGTATTTAAAAGGTAAGAGGAAAGTCATGGTTGTTGATTGTGGTGTGAAAAACAGTATCATCAATGCATTTCTGAAACGTAATTTTACGGTAATTCGTGTTCCTTGGGAGTATGATTTCACCGACCAAGATATTGACGGTATTATTTTATCTAATGGACCCGGTGATCCGAAGAAATGCGAAAAGACAATTGAGCATGTCAGAACTGTTTTATCGAAGAATATTCCGATTCTCGGTATATGTCTTGGGTCTCAGATCCTGGCACTTGCTGCAGGTGCTGATACCTACAAACTCAAGTATGGTCATCGAAGTCAGAATCAACCATGTGTGGAAGCCGGAACAAACCGATGTTATATCACGTCGCAGAACCATGGGTATGCAGTTGATGCAAATACATTGCCACAGGATTGGCGTGAATGGTTCTACAACGGGAATGATCAGACCAACGAGGGCATTAAACATATCTCAAAACCGTTTTTTGGGGCGCAGTTCCACCCCGAGGCATCCCCTGGTCCCGATGATACCGAGTTTTTATTTGACCTATTTGTAAGAGCGATGAAATGATCAAACAAAAGAAACCAAAATGGAAAAAGATTCTACTTCTAGGATCTGGTGCGATACGGATTGGCCAGGCAGGAGAATTTGATTACTCAGGGAGTCAAGCAATCAAGGCACTAAAAGAAGAAGGAATTAAAACGATTTTGGTAAACCCGAATATCGCCACCATACAAACCTCTGATTACCTTGCAGATAAAGTTTATTTCTTACCCGTGACTGCGTCGTTTGTCGAACAAGTGATAAAAAAAGAAAAACCAGACGGCATCCTCCTTGGTTTTGGTGGGCAAACCGGGCTCAATGTGGGACTGGAATTAGCTGTAAATGGTGTTTTAAAAAATTATAAAGTAGATGTTCTTGGGACGCCGGTTGAAGCAATTCAGAACACCGAAGATCGAGAACTATTTGTGAAAAAAATAAAAGAAATTAATCTGAAAGTTCCTCTTAGTAAAGGTGTAAAAAATGTCGACGATGCAATTTCTGTTGCAGAGGAAATCGGCTATCCAGTGATGTGTCGGATAGCTTACGCACTTGGTGGTCTTGGATCCGGTGTCGCTGCCAATAAAAAACAATTAGTAGAGCTGGCAAAAAAAGCGTTTTCATATACGAATCAAATCCTTATTGAAGAATATCTAGGTGGGTGGAAAGAACTGGAATATGAGGTGGTGCGGGATTGCCACGATAACTGTATCGTGGTGTGTTCCATGGAGAATGTCGATCCTATGGGGATACATACGGGTGAAAGCATTGTGACCGCTCCTGTTCAGACTTTAACCGCCTCTGAGAATTTTATGTTGCGTTCTATTTCAATTAAAGTTATTCGACATCTGGGGATTATTGGTGAGTGTAACATCCAATTTGCCTTCGATCCTCTATCCGAAGATTATCGTATTATTGAGGTCAATGCACGGTTAAGTCGCAGTTCTGCGCTTGCGTCAAAAGCAACAGGATACCCGCTCGCGTTTATCGCTGCAAAACTAAGCCTTGGTTATAGTTTGACTGAATTGCAGAACATTATCACTGGTGAAACCTCTGCGTGTTTTGAGCCAGCTCTTGATTATGTTGTCGTGAAATTCCCTCGATGGGATCTGCAGAAGTTCAGACGGGTAAGCATCCGTCTTGGTTCTGAGATGAAATCTGTTGGGGAGGTCATGGCGATTGGAAGGAGTTTTGAAGAAGCTTTACAGAAAGCAATCCGGATGTTGGACGTCGGAATGAACGGCATCGTCTGTAATACCTTAGAGTTTTCTGATTTAGAAAAAGAGTTACGGGAACCTTCTGATAAACGGATCTTCGCAATCGTTGAGGCTATTAAAAAAAAGTATTCCATTGAGGATATCGCTAGGTTTTCGAAGGTGACGCCCTGGTTCCTGTATAAAATACGTAACATTGTAGAGATTGAGGAACGATTAAAACGATGTAGCCTATCTGAGATTCCCCTATCACTACTAAAAGAAGCGAAACAAAAAGGATTTTCAGATCATCAAATTGCATTATTGACTAAGAGGAGCGAATCTGATGTGCGGAAACGACGGAAAAAAAATTCCATTATCCCTTTTGTAAAACAAATAGATACCCTTGCTGCAGAATATCCTGCGAAAACCAACTATCTTTATCTCACGTATAATGCAAATGCCGATGATCTCGATTTTAAACAAAAACATCAAGTTATTGTCCTTGGTAGTGGGGCGTACCGGATTGGTTCCTCGGTTGAGTTTGATTGGTGTTGCGTAAATTCTGTTTCGACTTTACGAAAACTAAAATACCAAACAATTATGATTAACAATAACCCAGAGACTGTGAGTACCGACTATGATATCTGCGATAAATTGTATTTTGATGAACTGACCTTTGAGCGGGTTTTGGATGTCTGTGAAAAAGAAACCCCGCTCGGGGTGGTTATTTCGATGGGTGGCCAGATTCCCAACAACCTAGCACTTCTGTTGTATGAGGCTGACGTCCCAATTCTGGGAACATCACCGAAGGATATTGATATCGCAGAGGATCGCCATAAATTTTCAGCTTTACTTGATACATTAAAGGTTGATCAACCAGAATGGAAAGAGCTCACCAGTGTAGAGGATGCAGAAAAATTTGCAAATAAAGTCGGTTACCCTGTTTTGATACGGCCAAGTTATGTCCTTAGCGGTGCAGCAATGAGCATCGCACTTAGTAACAAAGAACTACGAGAGTACCTAAAAAAAGCATCTGAGATCAGCAAGAAATACCCGGTTGTGATTAGTAAATTCATCATCGGAGCAAAAGAAATTGAGATCGACGCGGTAGCAGATCACGGAAAACTCTATTGTTATGCGATTTCTGAACATGTGGAAAATGCTGGAGTTCATTCTGGAGATGCGACGATTGTGCTTCCTCCGCAGCGAACGTACCTTGAGACAATGAGGCAGGTGAAAACCATTGCAAAAAAAATTGCAGACTCATTAAAAATTACAGGGCCATTCAATATCCAGTTCATCGCAAAAGAAAATGATGTGAAGGTCATCGAGTGTAATCTGCGTGCATCTCGCAGTTTCCCGTTTGTCTCTAAAGTGTTTAAAATTAATTTTGTTGATCTTGCAACCAAAATTATTATGGGGAAACGGGTGCCTCGTATTGATCGATCAGCATTTGATTTGGATTATGTAGGCGTCAAGGCATCACAGTTTTCATTTACACGACTGAAAGGATCAGACCCAATCCTGGGTGTGGAGATGGCGTCAACAGGTGAAGTCGCTTGCCTTGGTGATGATTTCAACGAGGCATTCCTTAAAAGCTTACTTTCTGTAGAATTCAAACTACCGAAGAAAACCATTTTACTTTCCACAGGACCGGTTGATAGTAAAGCAGATTTTCTCTCAAGCACTCGTATACTCAAGACTCTAGGGTATATGTTTTATGCGACAAAAGGAACCGCTGATTTCATGAAAACCAACGGCATCGATGCAGATGTACTTTATTGGCCGCTCGATGAAAGGGAACCAAACACACTGACCTACATTGCAGAAGGAAAAATCGATTTAGTCATCAACATCCCGAAAAACATCGAAAAAGAAGAACTGGATAATGATTATTTAATTCGACGAAAAGCCGTCGATTTCAATGTTCCGCTGATTACGAATATACAACTTGCCAAACGATTTGTTGAAGCGCTCTCAAGGACATCTCTTACTGATCTTAAAATTAAAAGCTGGAACGAATACACTTAATGTTTTAACGTGGAAGTAGATCAGGAATCCCATCAGTGATAGGATATGTACATTGACAGTGGGAGCACGTGAACGTTCCAGTGATGATGTTACCTTTTTCCTCTTTTTTTATGTCAAGGCTAAGTTCTCCTTTGCAGGTAGGGCAGCAGAGTATTTTTACGATTTCTTTTTTCATGCTCGTATCCCTTATTCAGTATTCCCCTAAATAGATTGCTCGTCTTTTTTTCGCATCTCCGTCGTAGATAAACGTCCAATCTTCATCAGTGAGTTTCTTCGCATCCTCGATCATCTGCAGGTAGTTTTTCACCTGGGAATCCATGAGATCCGCTTGGTGAAGAATGCATGCTTCCACGAGTTTCGGCATCTTTGGAGAACCCCACTCGTATTTACCATGGTGACTGAGGATAAGGTGGATGAGTTGGTTTTCCAGCTCTTTTGGGAATTCTTTTCCGCTTGTCTTGAGTTCTTGGATTTTCTCTCTAATCCATTGCTCCCCAATCACAATATGGCCAATGAAATTACCTTCATCGCTGATATCGATGGCTGCAGCATAGGTATACTCCTTTAGTTTCCCGACATCGTGTAGCAATGCACCGCAGATAAGAAGATCCTTATTGATGCTCGGATACATCTCAAAAATATTCTGACAAAGACGAATCACGCCAACGGTATGCTCCATGTTTCCTCCGACGTAGTTATGGTGATGCGAGATTGCAGAAGGTGAATGCGTATACAACATGACAAACTCATGGTCGTTAAAGAAAGATGCGAGCAAGTGTTTCAACGGTTCATTCTGAACGCTTTTTATTTCTTTTTTGATAACTTCGTGGAGTTCTTTGATCCGCTCTTCAGTTAATGCCGGGAGGAAATCCGTGACATCGTACTCATTTGGAGCACATTTTCGCACCCCGCCCGTGTTCTCATTTACCGAGATTTGGAGTCTATCTTCATAATTTTCAACCATCCCGGTTCGAACCTGGACGACGTCGCCTGTATTGAAACTTTCATAGAGTCGTTTCACCCGATCTTTATTGTCTCCGCCCCAGTACTTGACGCTGACCTCCCCGGTTTTATCGGTAGCAAGGAACTCGAAAAACATGCCTCGTTTATAGGGTCGTTGTGCTTTTTTTATTTTCACGGCAAAAAAATCATTGACCGCATCGCCCTCCCGCAGGTTTTCAATGTATTGTTCTTTCTTCCGTTTTCCTGTATCAGTTTTAATAATAGTTTGCTCATCTTTTTTCTTATCGTATTGGTAGATATCCACCATTATGGTATCCTCCCTTGACTTGTTGTTCGATATCGTTTAGAGCTTATAGGCTTTTCCCTCCTTAACCATGGTTGTTTTAATGGGGAGTTTCTGGAATAACTCTGGGTGTTTTGTATGAATAGGGTAGAGTTTCTTTGGATGAATGGTGTTGATGAGTCCTTTGAGGTCATCGCCGTTGATATGTCCCGAGCAGTGGGATTGAAAGAGTTCGATGTCGAAATGTCGCAGCCAGTTTTTCATTCGGTCGTAGGATATTTCCATTTCTTCGTTGAATGGTTCGGAAAGTGAATGGATGTATAGTCCGTTTTTTGGTTTGAGGTCAATGAGGTCTGAGAAATACCAGAAATTTAAAATGATCATATATTTAGAGGGGTTTTTGGTGATGTCGGCTGCGGTGACGATGTTCTTGTAGTGTAATCGTTTTTTGATATAGGTGTCGGTGTAGTCTTCGTCGATGTAGGTTCCGGTGAGCCGTTTTGGTTTTAAAAGCGCGAGGTTCGGGTCGTTAATTGATGGAACCTTTAGTTTTTTATCTTGACCGTATTGTTCTAAAAAGCAGGCGTGTTTGAAGTTAATCACTAAGATTTTTCCCAGGTCTTTTGCCATCTTGTAAAAGGTGGTAAATCGGTCAATATCTTTAAAATTGAAATCGACGATAGAAAGGGTGTTGCGTTGTCGTATTTTCTGTTTGGAGTCATGGTATATTTTCTGTTCTGATTCATTGGTTTTCTTTTTATCGATTCTGGTTCCTTCGGTGATCATCGCAATTGGTTTGGCTTGTTGTGCTGCTGCTGCGAAGTCGTCGGTCATGTCCGCATGTAATCCATGCATCCGTAGGTCACCGGTGTAAATGAGAGGTCCTTCGGAGGTGTAGATGATAAATGCGTAAGCACCTGGCACTGAGTGATCAACATTGATTGGTTCGACTTCAATGGAATCAATCTTGAATTTTTTCCCTGTGACAAATGTATGAAATTTTCGTATCACAGGTGGTATCTTATATCTAGAACGATAGAGTGGTCTGAGGCGGAAGTCAATCACTTCGTTTTCGAGGTCTCGAGTGGATTGCTCTGCGACTGCATCCATGATTCTTTTGCATGTTTCCCCGCAGTAGATCGGGATGTCCTTATGCAGGAATGAAATGTAATTCGCATGGTCAGCGTGTGCATGAGACAATACAATCCCAGAAACGATCGGTTCTTCCGGTTTTTTTCCATAATGTTCGAGAAGGTCAGTTCGGTAAATTCCGGGGATGTCTGGAAGTAACCCCATCTCCAGGAAATCTCCGATGCCATTTGCTGTTCTGGGGTTTAGGAACTCTTCAAAATACTTACCTCTTCGAGAAAAACTCATGCCGAAATCAAGAAAGATTTTAGTGCCATGGTCATCGAGCAGGATTTTATTTCCCCCGATTTCCTTGACTCCTCCGTAGAAGGTTAGACTAACCATTCATGCTCCCCGTTTTCGTCCTCACAAATGGAGAGTATCGTACATAAAGATTTGTACACGAAAACGAAAAGAAGGAAAAAAAGGGTTGTTTATTCGATGCTGACCTTGAACCCACCGTTGTCCTTTTTATTTTCCTTTTTGTCAAGGACGATATCAAGGATCCCGTTCTTGTAGGTCGCCTTTGTTGATTTGGTTTTAACATTGCAGGGAAGGTCGATGAGTTTGTGATATTTACGCTTCGGTGAGTCCACCTTGATTTCCAGGGAGCCCTCGGTTGCGACCAGGTCAATATCGTCTTTCTCAACACCAGGAATCTCTACGGTGATGGCAACCTCATTTTCCCCTTCGATAATGTCGGTGAGCGGCTCGATTTCCTCAGAGATTGTTGATTCTCCTCCGGGGGATTTTATCGATCGGTTTCCGAAATCCTCTATCTGAGGCTTCCCGTCTGGGCCAAAGTCGATTTTATAGCCGTGCACAATGGGTTTCCCTGGTTGGGCGTTCGTGAACATTTTCATCATTTCTTCTGCCATTTTCTTGATATCATCCATGATTTTATCATCATTAAAAACATCTCGTATCCTGTCATCATTGAAGATATCTCTGAAGATATCATCGTCTCCTCGGAATGGGTCAATTGGGTTTCGTTTTTTTCTTTCGTGATTTTCATCGTCAAAAGGATTCATATCTTACTACCCCCTTTTTTGGTTCTTTTCGATATACTACTTAGTAGAACTCCTATTTATAGGTTTCGTCGGTGTTTTCGAGTTCTCTTTGGAGCTCTTCCAGGAGGAGTTTCGCTCTTTTATTGAATCTCTTTGGCGTTTTTACTTGGATAAGGACATAGAGATCCCCAGATCCAGAGCCATGGATTTTCGGCATACCGCTGCCTTTGACCTTAAAAAGGGTTCCGCTTTCTGTTCCTTCTGGGATTTTTAGCTTCTCTCTGCCTTCGAGAGTTTCCACGGTTAGGGTTGCTCCAAGGGTTGCTTGAGGAAATGAGATGTTGAGTTTTCGGTAAAGGTCTGCTCCTTGTCGTTCAAAGACCGGGTGTTTCTTCATATGGACTACTACGTACAGATCACCGCTCTGGGTAGCACCCTTCGGGTGTTCTCCTTGTCCTGCGAGTCGGAGGTGCGCCCCGTCATCGATTCCTTTGGGGATTTTTAACTCGATTTTCCTGGTTTTTTGTCGGGTTCCTCGTCCCCTGCATGAGGGACACAGATCTTCGATGATGGTTCCCTGGCCATGGCATTTGGAACAGTCGCTAATCTGGGTGAACACGCCAAACGCTGTCCGACGGGATGCTTGAATTTGACCTCTCCCTCCACAGGTTGAGCACCGTTTTGGGCTGGTCCCAGGTCTTGCTCCGCTTCCTCTGCAGGTGTCACAAAGTTCAGTTCGTGGCACCTCCAGTTCGGTTTCCATTCCCCGGTACGCATCTTCTAAGCGTATCTCGATGTCATATCGGATGTCGCTTCCTCGTTGGGCACTTGGATGACGTGCAAATCCGTTCTGGCGGCTAAAGAATTGCTCGAAAATATCGTTAATATCAAACCCCATTCCTCTGAAGATGTCGCCAAAGTCCGCTCCTCGGAAGATATCCTCTGAGGTGTACCGTTGATCTATTCCTGCATGACCGTACTGATCGTACATTTTTCGCTTCTCGTCATCGTACAGGACCGCGTACGCTTCTGAGATTTCTTTGAATTTATCTTCAGCGTCTTTGTCTTTGTTCTTATCTGGATGGAATTTTAACGCGAGTTTCCGGTATGCTTTCTTGATTTCTTCTTTACTTGCAGAATGATCAATACCAAGGATCTCATAATAATCTTTTTTTACCATAGAACTAGCGACTGTACATTTAAAAGGAGTATTTCATTGTTATTATGACGCGGAATGGCTTACAGGATTACTTGAACTATTTGAAGGAGGATGTCTCCAAGGAAGAATGCGGCAAGGAACCCGGCAAGCAGCGGGATCATAAACGGGATTTTTGGGGTGACCCAGATTTCTTTTATCCCGAGTTTTTCGAATTCCGAAAGTTCTTCGTCCACATCGAAATTCTTAGGCATGTACATGAGTTTTCGTTTCCCGTCTTTTATTTTTTCCATGGGCCACACAAACGTCTGTTTTGCTTTTTCTACGGAGATTACGTAGCCGAGAAAACAGTGGGGGAACCGTAGGTTTCGTTTCCCGATATTCATGACCAAGAGGCTTATGGGAATTAACAGGAAGAGGATTGTTGCGTTCGCAAAGATAATCCAGGATCCTGGGAGGGAAAGATATGGTTTCCACAACGGGAAACCCACAATTACTGGTTGGATGGGGATGAGTATCGCAAGTGCCATGAGTGCTTTTGCGTCTGCTCCGCCGAATAAGAGTCGCATTTGGAAGAACGCGTACATGAGCACGATCATGATAGGGATGAAGACGAGGTACCATATATTCGGAAACCCTCCGTCAAGGTATTGAATCACCAGGAGGATTGCTCCAATGATTGCCATGATCACCCAGAGGATGTTTGCTGCCCGGCGAGTTTTAATATCGGTATAGGAGGCGTAGGCAAGCAGAACAGTTCCTGTTATCAGGCGAATACTATTCAGAATTGTTGCATCAACCATCATAGAAGATAGTAATAGAAAAGACCATATTAAGGTAATTGATTTATCATACAGAACTTTCAGAGGTTGATGTATGCTCGAAGAATTACAAGGATCTGGTGTATTGATACATCATTGGGATACCGACGGGATTTGCTCTGCGCGGCTCTTGTTAGAAAAACTCCCAAAAAATATGGTGAATAAAACCCCGGTGCTTGGGAATTATTTTCTGACTGAAGAAGAGATCACCGCGTATTCTTCCTATGATTTTGTCATTGTCGTTGATATGGCGTTGCCTGAGGATAATATAAATAGGTTAGCAAAGCATGCAAAAGTACTGATCTTTGATCATCATCTACAACAACCGATTCAAGGGGTGTTTCATCTTAATCCTATTGGGAAAGGTGAAGACCCTCAGTTGTACCCCTCAGCAAGCTGGATCGTCAACGACTTCCTTGGGAACCCGGTTAATATGTTTGCGTTGCTTGGAATTATTGGTGATCATGAGAAACGCATTCAAACAAACAAAGGGTTCTATTCGAAGATTACTGATTTTTGTACTAAGGAGCGACTGACGTTTGATGAGCTTCTGATGATGGTGTCTTTGCTTGATTCCAGTTATAAGGTTGGTGATCACAAAGCAGTCGAATCAGCACCGCATCTCCTGTTGGAATATTCAGATCCTCAAAGGATTTTACAGAATGTTCGGTTGAAGAATAATCTGGTCTTGCTTGAAAAAGAAATAGTGAAATACATCGATGCACCGTATGAAGAAAAACAAAATATTCTCTTGAAACGGATTCATACGAAGTTTAATATCATTTCAACGGTGACGCGAAAGATTGCGTGGGATTCAGGGAAGGATACGGTGGTTCTGAACACCGGTTTTTTCAAAGATATGGATCAGATCTATGTGCGGAGTGGTAAAAATCTGCAGCCATTGATACAGCAAGGTAAAATGCTTGGATATCGCTGTGGAGGAAAAACCGAGGTGCTTGGAGCGGTGGTTCCAAAAGAGAATACGGAGATGTTTGTTCAAGAGATCCAACGGTTTCTTTCAAATTAATCCTTATGATTTGATTTGGTATATTTTACCGGTTGCTTCTGAAAACGATTTATATCCTAAACCGCTTCTGCGTTCGGTAATAAGAATTTCTCATCTTTAATTAAAAAAGGAAAATTCAAGGGATTCGAATTCAGTCAGCAATTGAAGGTGGTTGGAGTGGTGGTTCCTAAAGAAAAAATCGGTTTTTTTCTTTATCCAAACATATGTGATATCTCTTTTTGTGTCATGGTTTGTCGTTGTTTTTCGTCATTCCAGATTTTTCGAAAACCGTAGAAATATTCGTAGAGTTCATACCGATCTTTCGCATAAATGATTTTATGATGTTGTATCACCTGAATTTTTAGAAAAAGAGGCATCGTCTCAAATATTTTCACGTCATATTTCAGTGAGAGTGTGTCTTTAAAGAGCTTTGAGGATTTTTCATTGGGAGCAACCAAACAAATATCAATATCACTCCGTGGTGAATTCGTGCCTTTCACTTGCGAACCATATAAGAGAAGCCCTAAGATTCTCTTATGAAATGGTTCGAACTCTTTCTTTATGTTTTTAAGGATTTTTTTATCCATTTTTTTATAACCTCTATAAAAATGATGATTTCCGGTGTTAGTTCTTTGATGCTTTGAAATGCTATGGTATCATCAGTCCTGTTGTACCGATGGATTAATCTGTTTCTTAATCCATTTGTATCTTGTACAACTCGTTTGTTGAATTTCAATTTCGTAATCAGTTTTTCTATATTAGTATAGTCATCTTTTGGAAGTATCTTTAGATCTTTACATGCCATCGCGATGATATCCATACAGCATTCAGAGAGTTCTTGAAACGCTTTATATGTTGCTAGTTTTGTGCGTTCATCTTCTATAAATTCTTCTGAAGATATATTTGTCCATTCCTCTATTTCTTGAATTCTTTTTTCTATGAGGTCGATTTTATCTTTGTACCGATTTCGTCTTTCTGAATCCATCTATTCCAAGTATCTCTTGGGGGTGATATTATGCTTTCTCTCCATCTGAATTATAAAATGCCAGAAAATCAATGGTTTTAGAGGCGGTGGTTCCAAAAGAAAAAACAGAGTCGTTCTAACAGGAGATATTGCATTTTCTATCAATTACCGTTGAAACAAAAAAACAGTAAAATAGCAGTTATTCGAATTGTTTAGACGGTTATGATCCACGCTCCAAGTAAGGTGTTCGTTGCAGTGAATCTCAAAGACACTCTCACATTCCCTGACATCCCTGGATGTGCAGTAAAGTCAAGTTCTATATAATCACCAGCCGCTATATTGGCGGTGGCTCCACTCGTCGATTTAGATGCATCTAACGGGTTGTGACTCGGATCATACACCCTCCAGTTCACCGTTGCATTATCCGGAATAACTACGATATCCTTCCATTTTAAGTTCGCACCTGCAGAAGTAATTGTTATTCTATTTGTCGCAGAATCAGTGATACAAGCGATGTTCGCTGTTTGGTCTTTTGTTCCGCCGAGCATTCCACTGACGTAGACATAGACGGTTGCCGCAATTGCGACTGTTATGGCAACCATAAGTATAACGCCAATCACTGCGGACACTGCACGTTCGTCTGTATCTCTAGATTTTTTATTTGCTCTCATCTTGTCTCTTCTCTTTTAGTTATTTTACAGACCTTTTTTTATTTGAGTGATGTATGTCCTAGTTGATATTAAACTTTTTAGGGGATAAAAAATTTTACTTGATTAATCAGGAATCAGTGATATCATCCCGATTTATTCCTCTGATAACGATCGGTAACTAAGGTCCCTGTCCCGATCAATACATGATATTCAAATGCTTTTTTGTTAGTAGTATATATTTTAATCTAGCAGGATTTTCATTCTGTTTACAAATTTTTTTGCTGAGTTCATTGAAGATGTCGCTTCTTCGTGTGTTGCGCTATATTGTAGTGTGTATTGATCCATATGACGGATTTCTCTCATTCGATCCAGTAATGTGACCCATTCTTCTTCTAATGATTCGTCTTCTACGTATTTTTCCAGGTATCGGGCGATGCAATAATGACTTTTCTCTCGTACACCATCTCTGAATAATACCGCTCGAGCTGAATGAAATATTGCGAGGTATGAAGATGCGATGCAAGAATCATATGCCTGGGAGTGTATGTTTTTCTGGGTTTCTTTGAGCCATTGTTCTGCTTTTTGCATACTTTGTATCGCTTTTTCTTTTGATGGTTGGACTTTTTGTAATAGTCCTCTTTTAAAACAGTCTTCGTAGCTAGTCAATGGGTTCACCCCACAATAAAAGAGAAGTATAGCGCAGGGAACAATAAAACGGCATATCTTTTTTTATTTGTTCTCGTTTTTGAGGGGTTAAAACAAGGAGTTGTATCTCAGTATGGAGCATCTCTCGTAAAATTTTTGATAGAGTAGCCAGTTCTTTTTCATCTGGATATTTTTCTGTTTTTATCCAAATGTCAAGGTCGCTTTTGATTGTATTTGTTCCGTTAGCCCAGCTTCCGTAGAGACCGATTCCTTTTATGAATGGTTTTTTTATCTTTGATAGGTCTATTTTATTGACATTTAGTAATATCTTAATGATTCTTGTTTGTGGGGTGTTTGTTGGTTGATATCCTTTGCTTTTTCTTAGAATTCCTTTTTTATTTAGCATAAGAAGATATGTTGAAACAAAACCTTTGCTGAGAAATAATTCTCTAGCGACGGTTGATACGGTACAGTAATCCTGGTAGAGAACGTATTCAAGGATCTTAATTCTTTTATCGGATGAGAATATGTCTGAAAGCATTGTTCTAAGATATATGTTCTTAATATAAGAACTTATTGTTCACAATTTAAGAACATATTGTTCTTAATATGAGAACTATATACTCATTCATGTAAGTTCAGCTACGGGGAAAAAGTAGAAGTGCTTGGGACTGTTGTTCCGAAAGACAAAACAGGGATATTCGTTGATGAGATTTTACGATTTCTCTCTTAACTTTTCTCACGTAGGAGATAAAATTCCAGTTGCTTCCGAAAACGCTTCTTCCTCAAGACTGCTAACGCGTTCGGCAAAGAGTATTTTAATGGATAAAGAAAAGGCCTGGAGTGAGCATAAATTACTGGAGACTATAGTATAGTTCATTTTAGGTCAAGCAGTTCGATGATTTCTTTTGTTGTAAGTACAGTAACAGTTGACTGTTTTTTTAGGGGGCGGTCATTCGACCAGAGTGGACATTGCAAATGTATTGAAAGAGCTAGGAAATCGATATCTTTTATGATTTCATGGTAGTTCTGTATGGTTAGTGTACGTGAAAGAGATGTCACGTTATGAAATGATGAGGAATATTCTTCTACTGGAATAAAGTCAACAGTAAGCGCAAGTTTTTGTCTGGTTTTTTTGAATTCTTCTTTTAATAGTGATGTTTTTTCCATAAGTTCTTTTTTGTATTTGTTGATTTCTTCTAATGCGTACTCTGGTGCGAAGAGCTCTATTGGTTGTTTGAGGATGTGCTGGAGGATTGAGTTTTTCCAAAAAAAGGTAAAGAGAACATTTGAATCAACGACGAGTCTCATTTCAGATCAAGCCTTTCTTTTCGAGATATGAGAGTCGTTGTTGTCGCATCTCTCTTTGTTTTTCAACAGCCCAGTTGGTGAAGGATTCTTCTTGTTTTAGTTTCTGCATCATTTCTTCTTTCCAGGTTAGCTCTTTTACTTTTGTTTCTATTGATTTGCGGATGAAGGCAGACCAGTTTATTTCTGAGAATTTATTCATGAGCTCTCGTATTTCCTTTGAGACTGAAAGGGTAACAGATACCATATTTACACATCCTGTAATTAAACGTATTTACGTTTAAATATTTAAATGTAGCGGAAAAACGGCCATTCTATCTGAAATTTATTCTCGTAGGACACCAGAGATTTTTGAAAGCGATGGTTCCTAAAAAGAAAAACCGAGGCATTTTTCCAGCAGATAGAGCGGTTTCGAACGGACGAATAGCTATTCTTGTATTCTGGGTATGGTTCCGGTTGTTTCAAAAAACGCTTCTTCCGCAAGACCGCTGACGCGTTCGGTGAAAAGGATTTTTGATCTTTGTTAATAAAATGGAAAATTAATTGGATTGGAGTCCAGAGTAGTTACGAGACGTTTTGGAAAATATAGGGGTCACCCATTATCGTATTTGTTGGATTATGTCGGAAAGTAACAGTCACCGTTCCAGTAAGCGTTTGATCAGTTTCTATATATATCGTATCTCCAGCGCTGACTACCCCGGTTTTTGTAAGATATGCAAAACCAGTAGCATTGGTAAATGTTATGTTAATATCGTTCCAAATTGTATCAACATCTGCTGTAGCAACTTGAATTGTTTTTTGTGTTGCATCTGGCGTAAAGGAAATGACTGGTGTTACTTCTTCACCGCCGCCGATCATGCCCGTAAAATAAGCATAGGCGACAGCGGCCATCGCGATGGTGATTGCAACCATGATGATGACACCAATGACTGCTGAAACAGCGTGTTTGCTTTGGTTAAATCTTCCGTGTGTTATCATAATGTATCTTGTCTCCTCCATTTATTTTTTCGATGAAGTTTCTGTATATCTGTTGGGTGTTTGTTGAAAGAAAAAAAATATAAAAAATAAAAGAAAGAAAGATTTTAGGTAATTAGACGTTGATTGTCCACGATCCTAATAATGAGTTTGTGGGAACGTATTTAAATGTTAATTTAACATTACCAGTATAGCCAGAGACGTTGATATAATCACCAGCAGATATCTCATACTGTGAATATGTCAAAGTAGGATATGCATTTATTGCTGCCATTCCAGTACCATTAGCCCAATGAATTTGCCAATCAGCAGACGATTGATCTGTTGAAATTACTACATCCCTCCATTTTATGTTTGCATCTGCGGTAGCGACTTGTATCTTATCTGTTGTTGAATCTGTTGTACAAGCTACATTAGGTGTTTGTGTTTTTGTTCCACCGATCATTCCACTAACGTAGACATACACTGTTGCTGCAATTGCTACTGTTATGGCAACCATTAAAATGACACCGATAACAGCGGATACTGCGCGTTCATCTGCTTGTATAAATTTTCTATTTGCTTTCATTTTACCCATTCTCTCCTAGCTT
>CAYGVY010000007.1:0-10237 GCA_964353435.1 uncultured Thermoplasmatales archaeon
TCTCACAGGTAACGAGCACTGTCATAAAAAATAGTGAATGGAAACATAAAACAATCCGACCATATGATATCCATGCATTCGCGCCTGCGATTTATGGAGGTAAACCACATCCTTTAGTCAAGTTGATTTCTGAGATCCGGCAGATCTTCGTAGAAATGGGTTTTCAAGAAATTCAAGGAGACTATGTTGAATCCTGTTTCTGGAATATGGATGTTCTTTTCATCCCACAAGATCATCCTGCACGAGAAATGCAAGATACCTTCTACTGCAAAATACCCGCAAAAGTGCCAATACAAGAAAAACAATTACTTGAGGAAATTGCACGAGTTCACGAAAACGGAGGCACTACGGGATCAACAGGGTGGGGATACAAATTTTCAAAAACAGAGGGAGAACGAGCATTGTTACGAACCCATACCACGGTGAACACCATCCGGTACCTCTACAACCACCCCAAACCACCCTGTAAAGTATTTTCCCTTGAACGGGTCTTTCGAAAAGAAGACATCGACACGACCCACCTCCCCGAGTTCTACCAAATCGAGGGAATCATCTATGAAGAGAATGCGAACTTCCGACAACTTATCGGCATCCTCAAAGAATTCTACCGCAGAATGGGATTCGAAAAAATCAGGTTCAGACCAGGATACTTCCCGTACACGGAACCAAGCATGGAAGTCGAAGTGTTCTGGAACGGCAAATGGATGGAACTTGGCGGCAGTGGCATCTTCCGACCAGAAGTAACAGAGCCGATTGGTGTGAAAAACCCGGTGCTTGCCTGGGGACTCGGACTCGAACGGATTGCCATGCTCCGATACGGCCTTTCAGACATACGAAGCTTATATATTAGCGACCTGGACTGGCTACGAAAAACCCCACTGATCTAAACACTTTTTCTCAACAACTAACCCCCCACATTTTACAGAGAAAAGATCCCCACAATATTATTAAATATGTTATATATTATATTTCTAAAAAAATGGTAACTATTGTAAACAAAGATTTATATATTAACAAGGTAGATAGTAACTATCGAGGTTGAGAAGAAATGAAAGCGCACAAAGCGCTCCGAGCAATATTATTCACATTCATACTTACCGCAGGGTTTCTCTTACCTGCACTGATCTCAACTCCAGTTCATGCAGAATTCAGCTCTGGACAAACAACCCTCTATGTTACTGATGCACTGAACTTCCTTGAAAACGAAGATACCTCGGACTTTGGATTTGCCCCCCTCACACAAACTCCTCCGACAGCGCTAAACGACTCTGAATACCCACCCAGTTTCTTTGCAAAAAATAGAAAACTCGGTGAAAATAATACTTTCATTTCAGAACAATGGATCACCTGGTTAACCTTTGCTTGGATCGGCCAATACCTTGAAAATTTATCAGATATTAACCTTAGTGATTATGGAGGCTTTGAAGGATTGGAACTATTTTTCCCTAACCCGTACCGAATCGTTGAAGGGTATACCTACAATGGAAACGACACGGTGAACATACACGGTGATATCCTGTATCACTTATATTTCTCTGATACGAAAAAAATAAAAACACTTACGGATAGCGTCGGTGTAGCACTCTACTCAATGAACATGGACTCAGTTATCCCACTCCCTAAGCTTATAAAAAATACCACCGTACTCCTCATCCCAGCATCACTCGGGGGCATCTACGATCAACAAATAACGCTATCAAATGTTAATTTTACACTCTCACCAGGAGATAGTCTCCTCGTTAGCATTGAAATAATTCCTACAGATAAACCCATGCCAGTGTTAAAATTTTTAAATAAACCAATCCCCAAGATGATCGGACAGTTTGTTGTGAATCGCTGGGAAAACATTACCCATGGTCCGATACGAAAACAACTCGGGGCAATAATAAAAAATGTTACTATACTCATGGAAGAATCAGGTATTAATTTTACTTTAGACGACGTCGCTTCATTCATTAACGCGATAAAATCATCAAAGTTCATCTACGATTCCCTGTATCATCCTTCGTCCGTCACCATCCCAGCAAAAATAACAGAAGAAGACATTCGCGTCTATTACCTCCACACCATTCCAGAAATGAATGAAAATCGACCTATAACAGATAACCAATCTGGAAGCGTTGAATTAACAGAAACACCGACACTTTGGATTAGTGAACCTTTTGACCGAAACAAGATACTCAAAGTAGGAGATATTTCAGCAGATTTGTACCTCGATCATCTTGATTTCTACCGAATCCTCAATATCCTCAGAGGAAAAATCACAATCACCGCAACCCTCTATTATAATAATGCCACGGTCGCTTCATCTGAAAAAGAACTTGACAGAACAGGTATCCGTGAGATATTAACAAAACCAAACACACCAGTTACATTTACCTTCTCTGGTTTGGATAAGGAAATCGCGTATGGGCACAGTATTGGCATCGGTGTGTCTCTGAAAAACGGGACAAAACTTGGTTTGAGAAATGTAAAATTACTCTATGATTCAGTCGATTACCCATCAGCTCTCAGAGTCAAACTCGAAGAAACACAGAATATTAGAATCACGGACATCACAAGCAATCCTCCGAGCTGGAAAATTATTCCAGGGGGAACCGTTGAATATATCATCAACGTTACTAGCGAAAAAGCAGATACCCTACAGGTCAGTACCATTGAACGAGAAAAGATAGGAGACTGGGAAATCACCTTTCCTGGATCTGCAATGGTGTCATCGAACAGCTGGACCAACATTCATGTGTTCATAAAATCCCAAAGTAATCTCACTGAAGCCTACGGAAACACCATTACTCTCACAATCATTGTCAACGGAAACACAGGAATTGCTCGCCAAGGAGTCTCCGCTGAAGTGTCCACAGAAGCTATCCACTATGAGGTAGAAATAATTGGATACTCAAACAATATCAATATCAGCAAAGGAGAAAACCGTTCCTTCTATTTCGTTATTAAAAACAACAATACCGGTGCCATCGACGACGTCGATAGCTACACGATTACCGCTTCTTCGAAGAACCACTGGCCGCTTATCGCACGAGAAAGCATTAGAAATCTCGAACGAGAAGACAGTACCGCTGCCGATGATGCTAGGGTTGTTATTCAAGTACCAAAGAATACAACTCTCGACTCCGATATCATCACCATTATCGTCACTTCAGATGGCGATCCCAGTACCACCGCAACCATCAATGTCACAGTCCACGTCATCGGAGGAGATTTCCTGGAAAGTATCTACAACCTGTTTGACGGCGCGGCAGAAACCCTTGGTCTAAAGGAGATATTCGGTTCGTATGGTGCGATTGTGCTTGCCAGTATACTTATGGTAATTATTTTATTCCTCCTGATCATTCTCACTCTCGTGTTCACCACAAAACATGTTCGCATCATCTGCACAGATCGGATTAAGGAAATCGAAGCAACAGAAAAAGCAATCTTTGAGCTGTCGCTCCAAAACCCAATCAAGAAGACACAATCTTATGAAATACTTGCACAGCAAACAGCACCTTCATCAAAATGGATGATCGCCGTAGAACCGCTTGCAACCGTTATCGACGGTCGACAATCAAAAACAGTTCAAATCATCGTCACACCAACAAACAACAACGAATCGAAGGATTGGACTCAAGTAACAGTGCATGTGAAAAAAACAGGGAAAAAGAAAACAGAATACATCACACTTATTGCAATAATTAAAGAAGGAAAAACGCTCCTTAAACTCGATAACGTCTCTCACTGGCCAACGGTATTCAACCCAGGAGAGAAGGTTACTACTTCCTGCAGCATCTCAAATAACGGAACAGTCTCAGCACGAAATGTGAAAGTCTTTTTCTACCTAAATGGAAAACAAAAAAATATGGTAGAAGTCACTATCCCTGCTGGAAGCATTGCTGATCTCCAAATACCATGGATGGCGGTAAAAGGCAAAAACCAGGTACGGATCCGACTGAAAGAGTAGTAGTAAACCTTATAATGGGAGAATAATTCAGTATTGGAAAAAGGGTGTCTCCGGTGAAAGAAAAAGAATCAACAAAGAAGGAAGACCTAGAGCAACTCAAGAATGCAGAGAAGAAATACCAGAGTCTGATCGAGAAACGTAACGAGCTCAACCAAGTAGCAAAACAATTTCGTGAAGAACGAGATATGCTTAACGAGAAAGGCAAAGAACTCAAAGACGACATGGAAAAATTCAAGAAAGAACGAGAAAAACTTGTTGCAAAGATGAAGGAGCACAAGGAAAAAAGGAATCAATATCAACAGCAGGCAAAGGAACTGATTGACGCGAAACGGAAGAAAAAAGGAGACGTTATAAAAAACCTCCCGCTCCGTGTTGAGGAAATCAAAGCAGATATCCAAATGATGGAATACGAACAAGAAACCTCCATTATGAACACCAGAAAAGAAAACAAACTGATTGACCGGATAAAACTAAAACGAAGGGAATTTTCTGAAGTTAAAAAACAAATGGAGAAACAACAACTCATCGAAGTGGATCTCTCAGATACAGATAAGGGAATCACTGAATTATTTCAGAAAGCAGATAAAGAACATGAGAAGGTTCAAAAATATTATAATGAAAGCCAGCAGAAACACCAGGAGTACAAAAAACTAGTCTACGAAATCGCAACGCTGATTGGTGAAGCAAACAAGAAACATAAGAAATACATTGAGATACGAGAAGAAGCACAGAACAACCATGAAAAAGCCTTGGAGATGCGATCAAAAATTGTCTCCGTGAAAAAAGAACGGATGCAACAATTTCAGGAAAACAGAGAAATCCTCCGCAGCCAGAACCTGAAGGCACGGAAAGAATTGATGGATAACGACAAACTTGAGAAAGTAGCAGAACAATCAGTCGAGGCCTTGAAAGGCGGAAAGAAAATCACGCTCTCAGGCTAACCATTTTTTATTACGGCAATCGTCGAACATCAATCGGCACTTTTAAGTAGTCTTTTTTGTTTTGCCTCTTGTTGGGTTCACCATGGAGCAAATAGGCATTGTAAGTTATGGAGCGCATATACCTCGCTACCGCATTAAAGCAGAAGTAATCGCAGCAGTCTGGGGGAAAGACGGACAAGCGATCAGCCGAGGATTAGGCATTTTTGAAAAATCAGTACCCTCAGTTGATCAGGATACTGCAACTATTAGTGTTGAGGCGATACGTGCGGCACTCAAACGCTGCACACTGAATCCTACCGATATCGGTGCTATCTACGTAGGGAGTGAATCACACCCGTACGCAGTCAAACCAACAGGAACCATTGTTGGAGAAGCAATTGGCGCAACACCAGACCTTATGGTTGCTGATTACGAGTTCGCATGCAAAGCAGGAACCGCTGCTATACAGACCTGTCTTGGGTTTGTCAAAGCAGGCATGATCGACTACGGGGTCGCTATAGGAGCAGATACATCACAGGCAGCACCCGGGGACGCACTCGAATATTCTGCATCCGCTGGTGGGGCTGCATTCATCATAGGAAGAACCAATGTCATTGCTACCATAAACCATACCCTTTCCTACACGACTGATACCCCTGACTTCTGGCGACGAGCAGAAATGAAATATCCATCTCATGGGGGACGATTCACCGGAGAGCCTGCGTACTTTAAACATATCACGAACTGTGCGACAAATCTCATGATAAAAGCCGGAACCAAACCACAGGACTACACATACGCGATTTTCCATCAGCCAAACGGGAAATTCCCGGTGAATGTCGCAAAGAAACTTGGGTTTACTATGGATCAAGTAAAACAAGGACTTATGGTGCCGTACATCGGTAACACATATTCTGGTGCATCGATGATTGGTCTTGCATCGGTTTTAGATGTCGCGAAACCAGGTGATCGGATCTTCTTGACTAGTTACGGGTCAGGTGCTGGAAGCGACGGGTTTGACATGACGGTCACTAACAATATTACTCGACTTGCACGACAGAAAGCACCAACGATCGCACAACTGGTTGCTGACAAAGAATATGTTGATTATGGGACTTATGCAAAAATGACGAACTTGTTGTTTTGGGAGTGAGAAGACATGAGAGATGTTGCGGTTATTGGAGTAGGATTAACGAAATTTGGCGAACTGTGGGATAAATCATTCAGGCAACTCATCGCAGAAGCGGGGTCAAAAGCAATCCTTGATGCGAAAATCGAAGGAAAAGATATCGACGCCCTGTATGTCGGCTCTATGAGCTCCGGGCGATTTGTCGACCAGGAACATATTGGCGCACTTGTCGCTGAAGTCTCCGGGTTTTCACAGCTTCATATCCCAGCAACCCGTGTCGAAGGGGCTTGTGCGTCTGGAGGTCTTGCAGTTCGTGAAGGATACCTCTCCATAGCCTCCGGTATGAATGATATCGTGGTTGTTGGTGGAGTTGAAAAGATGAATGACGTCGGAGGTTCTGAAGCAACAGAGATCCTCGCAACAGCATCTGACCAGGAATGGGAAGCGTTCTTTGGCGCAACATTCCCTGGCATCTACGCAATGATCGCAACGAGGCATATGCATGATTATGGGACAACCAAAGAACAACTCGCACAAGTCGCAGTCAAAAACCATGCAAATGGCGTCAATAACCCTTACGCCCAATATCAATCACCTATTTCATTAGAATCGGTTTTAAAGGCCACAACCGTCGCATACCCCTTAGGACTCCTGGACTGCTCCCCGGTGAGCGATGGCGCAGCCTCCCTCGTCCTCTGCGCTGCGGAAAAAGCAAAGAAATACACAGACAAACCAGTCAAAATAATTGGTTCAGGACAAGCCTCAGATACTCTTGCACTCCATGGACGAAGAGATATTTGCACACTTGATGCAACCATATATGCAGCAAAAATGGCGTACAAACAAGCGAACTTCACCCCAAAAGATATCGATTTCGCAGAAGTACACGACTGCTTCACCATCGCAGAAATCTGCGCAATCGAAGACCTGGGATTTGTCGAAAAAGGAAAAGGTGGAAAAGCTATCGACAACAAGATCACCACCTTAGACGGCTCATTACCAGTCAATACCAGTGGTGGTCTAAAAGCAAAAGGGCACCCTGTTGGAGCAACGGGAGTTGCGCAGATCGTTGAACTCACCATGCAGTTACGAGGTGAGGCGGGGAAACGACAAGTGAAAGACGCAAAAATAGGGCTTGCCCATAATGTAGGTGGCTCTGGAGCAACCTGTGTTATTCATATCATGGAGGCGATGTAACAATGAAAGAAGGCGTTGCACGATTCTGGAGAGAAATCCCGCAGCGGTACAACTTCATGGGAAACAAATGCGGGACCTGCGAACGGATCTTTTTCCCACCCCGTGAATCCTGTCCAACTTGCCGACGAAAAAGCATAGGCAACATGAAGGAAATTAAACTGACCGGGAAAGGAGAAGTGGTGACGTATACGATTATTCATGTTGGCCCTGAGGATTTCGAGGAACAAACACCGTATCCGATTGCGATCATCAAACTCGAGGAGGGGCCACAGATAACAGCCCAGATAGTTGACTGCCCCTTAGACGAAATGAAAATTGGTCTGAAGGTCGAAAGTACGTTTCGGAAGATTCAGCAAGATGGACACACGGGCGCCATTTATTACGGGTATAAGTTTAAGAAACAACGTCAGTAACCACAACCATTTTCCTTTTTTTTCCTACAACTATCAATAAGTGGGAACAAAAATTGTTTTTTAAAAAAAAAGGTTAAAAAATAAAAAAAAAGGAAGAGAGGTTTTATGGATACACTGGTGTTGGTTCGACCCATTCTGGGCTGCAAAGAGTTAACGTCGGATCACCATATAGCACTTGTACGTTGGTTACTTGCATAGAAGAACTGCCATATAGTGCCATTTCATATTTTGCAGGATCCTCTAATTTAGCAGTAAAATCACGCTGGTGCAACCAAGCATATTTTGAAAATGCTTGTCCGATACTTGTACCGTTTCGCAACATGTCTGATAGCCACATGTCATCGAGTTGGTCTTCTTCGGGGCATAATCCAGTTCCTGCGTTCCCAAACCAAAGCGCACTACCATGTTCTAGGTATATATGTGGTCCCATGTTTTGCCCTGTGGTACAACTCATCCACGTTTCCATTTCGCTGTGCAAGTTCTGTAGATAGTAATCTATCCATTTATAGTGAACGAGATTATAGAGGTTATGATCCTTCACGTCATTGGCATTATACCATGTAAAACCGCCCCATCGAGGGTCTTTGGTTTGTTCATCATCATACATATACCCTCGCCATCCGTCCCACCAGTTAAAGTCTTTTAAGTTCTCATGGACAAGTTCAGCGAATGGGAATTGTTCTTCAACATTCATCCATTGGAAAGATACTCCAGATCCACCTGTTCCATGCCCAGAATAGTAGTTAAAAGAGACACCTTCGTTCATTCTTGTAAGCCAACCGTCATATGTTACATGACCTTCATAGAATCGACCATGTGAACTGAACGATTCTTTCACTTCTCTTGTCGAATAAACCGTGTGTTGAACACCATCGTTTGTCGTCCATTGCCATCCATCGGGGAAGTTCATCAACTGCGATGTTGTTACATCTTTTCCTGGATTGGCAAATACTATTGCTGGATAGAGAATATCTCTTGATATGAGTGCAGCATCCATACTAGGTGAATCAAAGGGGAATTGACCAGCATAGGAACCAATACCCATCATTTGACAAATTATTGTATGTCGGATATCTGTCCATCGAGGTGCAACAAACAGATAACATTCTTGGCCAGGTCCTGTTAAACCTTTTTCTGTTACCCAGTTATATATTCCATCATGTGCTGCTCCCCACCATCTTAAATCGTTATCTAAACCTAATGGTGGCATAGGATTTGTTGCTGGTTTTAATAAGGCTTTAATGATCTGTAGAAGCACATCCATTTGACTCCCTATTGGTCCAGTAGCTTTTGCAGTATGACCCTGAGCTCTGACCCCGTGATACCAGCCACCAGAGTATATCCTATACTCTGTTCCTTTATCAATTGCATTATATGCATCAGGGGCCTCACCGATGTTCAAAACATTTGATCCATGGTATGCTGCTATCAATCCGGCTGGTGCAAAGAATCCGCCTTCTGACCCAAAGGAAGTAATTGTAATAACCTTATCAGATGTTGCTGCAGAAGTTTGCATTTTCGCTGAATATGATTGCACCATGTTTATTATCTGTTGCATCGTATTGATTTCCGTCACTGAACCACTTGGAACTGCGCTACTAATGTCATTGATGTTGACAAACAGAATTTCTTTTACACCAAGTTGGTTAAGAGCATCTTGTGTCTCAGTTGGAACTGAATCCTCTGTAACATATAAAAGTGGTGCATGGATTTGTGACGCAAGGACTGCACCGTTCGCAGCTGATAAGCCTGCATTTACTCTTAGTGGACTATGTGCTCGGATTTCAGCATTGATATGATACGGTATTGAGTCACTTGCTTTTTCCTGTCCATAGGGGTAGTGTGGAGTTACCATAACTGTCCACTTTCCTATTGAAGGATAGTGAATATTTACTGCATGTTCCGTGCTATAGGTTGGTTCCCACCTGCGATATGAGTCGAAATTATTCGACCAATGACCACCATTCCAGATATGAATCGGGTTTATTGGTCCACCATTCCACATCGGTATTGATGGTCGCCTTACAAGGCCCTCTGGATCAACGAGGAATACCTCAAGATAGCTCGGGCTTCCTGTGGTCACTGTTGCATAAATACTGGAGTCTGTGTTTTCAACATTTAATGTGTATCGGTCACAAGAATATCTTGTAACCTCAAAAGTATCAAAGCCGGTAGCGCCACCAACATATGGCCAGTAGAAACCAGGCAATCCCATCGGAAAATAAATATTCGTAGAATCCCCATCATATGTTTTATCACTGTCAGCAGGCCAGTCTTCAAACGCGCTTGTTTCATATCTCATATTTGCCATTCCAACAGCAGGACAATTTGGACCGTATGCATAAATGGTCATTGCTCCCCATTGTTTTCCACACCACATTTGTATGGCATTAAGACCTGCGAAGGGCTTAAATTGACTGTCTCCTGGTACAGCTGTTGTTTTTTTAGTTTCCACATTTAACGTTGCATCCTCATCGACATCCAAAATACCAGTAGTATCCTTAAACGAACTTCCATCGACTGCTAAAACAGCTGTATCTGATGTCATCCATCCATTGATAGCAATACCTGCAGCAGCTTTTATTGGGTTATTATCTACCTTATAAACAGTTGCTGGCGGACC
>CAYGVY010000007.1:10337-15841 GCA_964353435.1 uncultured Thermoplasmatales archaeon
CTGCAGCAGCTTTTATTGGGTTATTATCTACCTTATAAACAGTTGCTGGCGGACCAAAGTGAGATAAATATTCTTCCCAGTCATCAAGGAGATATTGTGTTGTATCATCTGCTACTCCAAAATAACTAGTGGGTGTACTATCACCAGTGTAGACAACAGGTGAAACATATTGGTTTCCACCTTCTTTATACACCGCAGCGGGAACTGCTGCAAGAAATGCGTATTCATCGGTATTACTATTTGGGTCATTTGTAATCGTAAATGTTTGTGCTTTAGGAATTATTTGAGTTTGCGGAACTGGTCCGACAGGAGATTGTGCTGAACCACCAACTGAAAGGGACATATGATAAACACCAGAACCATATAAAAAGTAATTATCAGGCCATTTAGAAGTATCCCATCCTGGCCAAGTAGAAATTTTAAACTTCCATGTCCCAGATGCATCAGCAGGAAATTCAAGTGAGTCTTCTCCATAATACATAGCGTAGTGCTTTAATTGCCCTGAAGGATTATAGAGATGAATATCAAAATCACCTTCTTTCCTTTCTTCTTGCTCGACTGTTATAAATATTCCCTGTCCGCTATTTGCATTAAAACTATACCAATCTTCTTGATCAGTGTAACTCATATACCCACTATAGGACCCTGGTGTTATTGCTGTTGCAGCTGCAATGGTATTGCCAGCATCAGCACCTTTCCCTGCATCGTTTTGTCCTGAAATAATCACATCTATAGTATAATTACCTATAGATGCTAATGTAGGATTATGAATACGAATCATATAAAAGTCTGTTTGAGTGGCAGTAAAAGTACCTGAATTACCAGCAGTAATGTTATGCCGGGTCGTACCCGTTTTCGCCCAAAGATCTATTCTATAAGGATTACTTGCAGTTATAGATGTCTTTATTTGTTGCCCTTCACAAACAGAAAATTTGAACCAATCTTCATCCTTAGCTGGATCTAACGTTCCTTGTCGACCTCTACCAGGAATGGTTTGATCAACTGGTTCTCCTACATATAATGGGAGAGATGTTCCAATTATATTTTTACCATCAATATTATAACCCGCATCATTTTGATCATCGGCTAAAGATAACGCTTGTTCATTTTCATTTGGATACGATCGATCTAGCCATGTTTTTTGATCTTCAATTGAAGATGAACCATATGGTTTTTCTAACAAATCATTTTTAAGCATATTTACGATTTGTGTTTTATTTATTTTCAGATTCACTGCATTTGACATTGGTAGTAACAAAGAACTACCAAGAAAAACTATGGCTATAACAACTGCTCCTATTTTCGCTTTTTTAGAATATCTTTTTTTATTCATAATTGACCCCCTATGTCTATTATCATTATATGGTAGGCATTATATATATGTTTCCATTTTTGGATAGGGTGATTATTATATGTAAACTCCTGGTATTCGAGGGTATTATGTTGAGGGTAATGACCAGTAAAAAAAAACAATACAGAGATTTTGATTTTTTGTTTGATTAAGTTTATAAATAACTCATCCATCTAAAACGTAATGATCGGAGCGACCTCACTTTTCAGTCAACTCGCTGGATATCTTTTTGTCATTCTTCTGCCCATTCTTGCGTTGTATATCGTTTATTTGATAATTACAAAAGCATTCCATGATATGGGGTTTTCATCTCTTGAAGCGATTGTTATCGTGTTTGTTTCGTTTTTACTTGGGGCAGGGATTATTGACGGATATATTGGAATCAGTTTTTCGAACATCCCGTTGTTTACATATCATGAATATTGGATGGTTGGGATCAATGTTGGTGGTGCAGTGATTCCTGTTCTTCTTAGCATTTATTTATCTTTAAAAAATAGATTAAAACCTTTACAGGTTTTTCTTGGAATAGGGATCATTACCATAGTGACATTCCTTGTGACGTATCCTGATCCAGAAAAAGGGATCGTCTCAACGTTTCCTCTTTGGATCCTCCCTATCGTGATCGCAAGCCTTGTATCCATCTTTTTCTGTTGGAAAGAAAAACGTAAAGCTGCGCCCCTTGCATATATTATAGGAACGCTCGGTGTACTAATCGGAGCTGACTGCTTCCATCTGATTAGTTTGTTGGAAAATGAGGTACACACCACGAGAAATGCGATCATTGGTGGTGCTAGTGTTTTTGACATGGTCTTCATCACTGGAATCCTTGCGGTGTTGCTCGACGGACTCTTGATTTTCCAGCAAAAAAGAAAAAAAGGTGAAGGTGAAAGATAAGATATCCAACTTTTCCGTAAGAATGTTTATTCTTATTTCTTTTCATACTGAGGAGGATGATGCTCAGGACCGTGTGTCATACCCCAGGGGGCCCACATGGCAGCTAGGATGCCACCTGCAATTAAGAAAGAAACAATGGAAATCGCGAGGTTTTGATACATGTCATAAGGTTCTGCGAGAACCCAGAACCAATATACCAGGAAGAGAATAACACCAAATGCGACGATTATTGAGACACCCACCCGCCACCGGAAACCTTTTATTTTCCACATCTCTTTTTCAACTGAGGTTTGTTTTTTTAAAGCCCAGTATGTCCAGGGTACTCCTAAGATTCCTATGAGAACAAGAATTGACATTAAGAAAATTGCGACATTTTGCTCCCACACATATTTTTTAGCATAGAAAAACAACCATACTACAAGAAATACAAGCCAGCCTACACCAACAAGAATGGAGAGGGATACTCTCCATGCAAGACCTTTTGTTTCATTTATCATATCATGTGTTTCATCACTCATACAAATTCTCCTTTTATTAGTTAGGAAATTTGTTTCTGCTATATAAATATAACAACCGGTGGTATCAGGAATGGTGAAGGATCAAATAGAGGTTTCTATGAGGGTATTCAAAACTCTCTATTTGTTATTTTGATCCTCTGAACTAATTGATTAATTTGTTGGATGGCAAGGCTGCTCTGTGGATTTTTTTGTGATTGTTGACTTTGACGCTGATACTTGAAAAACTATAATCTCCCTAGTAGCCTCCTATCTTTAGGCTTGGATCTCCTATAAGGACGAATTCTTCAACAGTAATGAGATCATCTGGGATATTGGTAATGTAATCATTCTGTGCTTTTGTCAACATCTGTGACACTGTTTCACTAGTTGAATAAGCCTGCCAAAAGTGGATTGCCAGATAACCGCAGCCGTAATCTATACCCCCAAAGGCTGTCCTAGTCGCACCGATAGTTGCGATAGCACCACCGTTACTCTTTTTTACCATGCACCATGCAAAGGTGGGAAAAAGCCGAGACGCAATGGTACTAAATTTATTGACAAACAACTGTAAATTTACGCTGGCATAGCCGATAAGTTCAGAAAAATTGAAATCAAGTTTTGCAGTGAGACACGCGTCTAAGAAGATAATGGGAAGCTTATATCCATTTGTAGCGCCTAAAAGATGGTTAGTGTGATAAGGGACCCATGTAGTATCATCACTATTTGGAGGATGGGTAGCAACTCCTATCTCGAAGCCATGGCCGGAATAGTCAATAAATCCAGCACCATTGTTTATTGCCTGATTTAGTGACCTTGCGTTAAATGTGCCATCGGAAGTCCATAACTTAATAGGTGTAAAATTTGACATGATCTGTTCTGTAATCTGATTTTGTTCTTCACCTTCATTTCCGCCCCCACCTGGAAACGTATCGCCTCCGACGAGAATTATGTTCTTAAACCAGCTTTTCCCAGCGGTTTCTGTTTCATAGTGAATTATCTTATTAACAACTGTTTTGACCTCTGCGTTCTTTTCACAGGGTAAACGACCTACGTTGAAATCTGGGTAAAGATCTACACCGTCAATGTCATAAAATTGGTGATGGTCATGATAAACCTCTCCGAATTTACCATTTTTATTTTCATCCCAACTGCAAAAACCACCAGTGTCGTTGTAAATATCTGCATAATAAAGATCAGTTAATAAACCACCTTCCCAGAAGCTTGCACAGGAAGTTCTGATAGGTAATTTATCAATGCTACCGACAAGAAGAACGTAGTCAATTCCCCAGGTTTCAATAGCATCTTTTATAAAATATTTTATTTTCTCAGCGTTATCCCAACCGCTGTATTCAGAATAGATTTCTTCGGTCGTCTTCAGGATAGTATTAACACCCATACTGATCTTATGATCAATCAGAGATTGTAGTTCGTTTGAAAATTCAGATGGGGATATGATGACGAGATCATATTGATCAGAAAATACTGTTGGAGTCGCAGGTTCTTCATAGGTTACTTGGATTTCAGCATTTTCACTATAATAAATAATGTTTTTAGCAGGAGAATATCTAACAGGATAATATTGTACTGCAAGATAGATGACGTGTTCTTTGCCATCTAAACCTGCTCCAGCGGTATAACTATAACTTCTAGCTGGATACAACTCTGCACTTTCATATACAGCTGGGTCTTTTATCGGTTCGTTCGCCCCCTTTGCGTCTACTGGAGTAGGCTCAGTTGTAGGATTAACTTCTTTTGATAAAGCTAGTTCATTTGTTTCAGAAAAACTCACATCAACATTACTAATTTTTGTTCCAAATGGAAAAGTAAACACTTTTGTTAAAACGGGTAGCATAGGTTTTCCAGAATCTAAAAGAGACGATGCTGCTTCTTCTAGACTTACTGTAACATATTGACCCTCATATTTTATAACAGGTTCCGAAATAACAATCGATTCTGTCTTGATTTTCAAATCATTGGTTTTGTTATTGGTTATGGCAACAGCCCCTACTCCACTGAGGACTAAAATTCCTATTATACATAATGGTAACAATTTCTTCATAATTTCGACCCCCATTTTTATTTAATTTACATATAGTAACATTTCGTATATAGCTTTTTCGCAATTTTTATTCTAGTTTATAGTTATAAATATTTTCATCGTCTAGATTTATTTTAGCTATATATGGAAAGTAGGAGGGTTCGTATTACTATTCTTTCTCGCAGGGCTAAAATAACTCCACCCAGTTTTTCCTTTTTTCTTTTTATATCTGTCAACGATTAGCACAAAACATGAGGTGAAGTTTTAGATGTATAGGTTTTTAAGGAAGCAACCACAGGGTCATAGTAACATTGAGATGAAATCTGTATAAGGATATGTTTTTAAAGAAGAAATATCGGTAATAAGAGTAAAGAACGTAATTCTATTTTTTTATTATCCACCAATCCGGTTTTCTAACATTTACTTGCAGGTTGTTTTTATCAGCAAACTCATATACTGCTCGCTGTACATTCACCCCGTGTGAATTTCCGTCTATATCGTGTCCCCCGATGATGCCACCTGGTTTTACTTTCGGATAATATAACTCTATGTCTTTTTTCACATAGTCATACGCATGGTTGCCATCAATGTAAACCATGTCAAGATCATTGGGAACAAAATCAACTGCGTCCTCCGAAGTCATCTGCAAGGGAACAACACGGTCTGCATATCGATTAAGTACTTTCAATGCTGGTTTAAAGGATGTTGGTAGAAACGTGGAAAC
>CAYGVY010000008.1:0-11154 GCA_964353435.1 uncultured Thermoplasmatales archaeon
CAAGGTTGTATCGCAGCCGACCTCCAACCCGTATCGTTTTGCGTGCGGGCAGCTCACGTTCAGTTCTACTCCCGCAGCACCGTACTGCTCCATCTTCGAAGCGAGCGCGACAAACCCCTCAGCATCAGCAGCGTAGATACTGCCAATAATCGGTGTTTTGGATTTTTGGAGTTTTTCCATTTCTTGGCCATACTGATCGATACCAGGATTTGGCAGTCCCATAGCATTTAAGAGACCATACTCGATCTCAAGAACAGTTGGATTAGCGTATCCTTCCTGGGGCTGCATCCCGATTGATTTTGTGACGATAGCGCCTGCACCACAGTCAATCATGCGTTGCATGCTGCCTGCATCCTCATCCATGATTCCTGAGGCAAGCTGTGTTGGGTTTTTTAACCGAAGAGAACCAATTGTTGTGCTGAGATCTGCCACAGTAACACCAGAACGTTAAATGCAATCTTGTATAAAGTCATTTTCACGCTCAAATACGAAAAAGGGGTGAAATACGAACCGTGTTAACAATCGTTAATTATATATACTGAAAAGATATTTCTAGTCTATGCGGCACACACCCTGCGAATACATGCTCTGGAACGGCATACCAACGATACGAAAAGAACTCGCAGAAACCTTAATGAAACAGTTTGGACTCAGCCAGCGACAAGCCGCAGAAAAACTTGGGATAACCCCTTCAGCGGTCTGCCAATATCTCTCAAAAAAACGCGGAAAAACAGATATTTTTGATGAAACAATCATCCAAGAAATCACCATTTCCGCAGAACGCATCATGAAAAACGATGGCACCGATGTCATCATCGAAACCTGCCGTATCTGCCGATTCGTACAAAAAAACAAACATTTCTCGTCTTTATGCGAGGAGCAAAAGAACGAAAAAGACTGAAAGGACAGTACATTTACTCATTCATACATTACTCTCACAAGTTCCATGTACAAGGATGTAGATCACGTGGTTTTTTTGTACACGCTCAAACACCAGTGTGATTTTTCCGCCGCTGTGAATAATAAAACTTTGCCCAGTTCCATTGATCAACCATTTATTGTCAACATACGTTCCTTCTCGAAATTTATAGGTCTCTTTCGGTAGCCAAATCACCTGGTTGCTTCCCCCGTCTACCTTATAAAAAATTGCGGCTCCGTCTTCAGTAAGCCCTGGTTTTAACACACCCGTGTTCAAAGGATCAGGATTTCCACCAAACGAAAGGTACAAAAGCGAATCAGGGAGTACGAAGGTCTGAACTCGTTTTGTTCCTTCAGCAGCACTCGCTTCATCCACATCACGAGGAACGCCACTCCCCACCATCGTAGAAAGAGTGGATTCCAACAATCGACATTCCTGTTCCACTTGATGCTCCGCAAGAAAAATACGAAGACTGCTGGAGGCAAAAACCAACATTACTGCAATAGCAGAAATAATCGCGAGACTGATGATGAGTCTGACAGGAATCATTTCCACCGCATCAGTGTTCATTTGTCTCATAGTCCCTCCCAACCAATACTCTCGCCCTCATCCAACTTCTTTTATTACAGGTTCGGCTCCCCCATGCCAACTGACATGAGGACGCACCTTGATGACATGAACAGACTCCGAGGTATCATCAACAAGCAACGCAACCCCTTTTTCAGACCCTATCTTTTTTATGGATTCACTGATGTCGCCATGCATATAGGTAGGGCGGATCCGACTCAACGCATCAATGTCCTCCTGTGCAGTTAATCGATGACAAATGATGATATCACTGTGGGAGAGCACCTCTGGTTCTACAGCGCTGGGTCGTTGAGTCGCCAAAATCAGAGAAAGACCTGGTTGCCGTCCCTGCCGCATCCATTCCTCGATCAACACCTCTTTACTGAGGGTCTTTTTATTCTGAGGCACAAACAACTGCGCTTCATCCACTGCAAGCCACACCAGAGGAATACCTTTTTCTTCGACGGTGAATCCCATTTTTTTCTGCTCATGAACCTTACGTTCCTTGACGCGCTCCTCAAAGATTTTTTCACTTACAAGGGCGACCACAATGTCCTTAAGAACCGGGCTTTGAAGAACGCTCAGATCAAGAACCGTAAGTGTCCCTCGTCGCACAAAATCCGTAATCGAGAGGCCCTGCGTATCAAAAATACCCCAAGATTCAGCCATGATAAAAAAGTTTTCCACAGCGCCTTTCACCACGTCCGTAGTTCGCTCATCCTGCTGGATACAAGAAAGAATCTCCGCAATGGAAAAATGATGAGATGATGATTGAAGAGTCAGGACCACTCTCGTTAAAACAATTCCAACTGGGTCAGTAGCTTTCACATCGAACAACTGACACCAATGCATCGGGGAGAGCTCTGCGACACGAAGGGAGAATCGCTCTATACTAATACCATTCTTCGAATACTCCTCAATGGCATGTTCGGGAACAAGAAGACGAACCGGGAATCCTTCCGGTTTCCGATCCCATCGCATGATTTTTTCGGGACTCTCTTTACTTGGAAATCGTGTCGTCCAATAAATCCCCAGCGTATCAAGAACGACCACCCCGAGATTCTGCTTCACGGCGTCTTCAAGACCAGCGATTTCCTCAAGAAAAACACCGATTGTATATGATTTCCCATACCCACGTTTACCGCAGATGAAAATCACATGAGGACGCAACGCATCAAGGTACACCGGCGCCCCAAGCGACCCGTCAAGAGCATAGTACCTCCCGATACTGAGGACGCCGCCACCGGTTTTTTCCCTTCGACCGAGTACATACTGTTTTTCAGAAAGAACTGTTCGTCGCTCAGGACGAGATAACGTCATATTTCACCTCCCGACTTTTCTTTTCGCTAAATTAGAAAATTATATATGGCGATAATTATTATATACTTTATTATATGGGAGGTAATATTTACTAAAAATATCTTTGTATCAGTAATTTCAAACGAACTATCATAGGACATTATCTGAAGTCTGGGAGGACGGCGCATGGATGAAAAACTATGCTCCTATGAAACAAAAAGGAAAACAGAAAGCAAAACCCTCGTCATCAACTGTAGAGCCTGTACCAGAGGAAACTCGACCCTCTGTGATGAACCCTGCCGGCGAAGCATCATTCAGATCCTACAGAAAGAACCCGGGGTTGATCGGCTTGTGCTCAACCATGCATTCGTAAAAGTCTTCACTGGGAAGGAACTAAGACTTTTAAACGATATCACCAGGTTTGTTGAAAGCCTTGAATCATACGGCCATCTCCGCTTATATCAAAAGGAGTATGTCCGCTGTAAAACATGTACGGAGAAACGGCAGAAGGAACTACATACCTGCATTCAGAGAGCAATAAGTGATCCGGTCGAAGTTTTTTTCCAGCTCAAACAACTTCTGCAGAAAAACCAATCCTCAGAATCATCATGTTATGATTGTGAAGAAAAATATAAGACCCAAATCTTAGAAATGATCAAAAAAGGTGATTTGTCGCAAAGGCTAGGTGGAGATGCTCTCACGAGTGACATGTTTTATACCACACATATCCGGCCTTACGTACGACCTGGGTTTATCGATTCGTATATCCACCTTGAGCCGCCACCAGACGCTGTGTTTCTAGAGTCTTACGAAGTGTCTCGAAGCGGAGGTCGCCCCCTGCACGTCTCACTCTATTTGCTGCGTTCACGACCTGAAAAATTGTACTTTGTCGTCCCACCGGAATATGAACTACCACGTGAAGAGCTGTATATCCTTGAAGACATACGCGTGAATTTGTCGCGACATCGACCCAAGGACGCATCGTTTATGGACGCCGCGACTGCGGAAGAATACTTTCAGCGTCTTGGAACTCAGATTATTGCTCGATATGCTCAGGAGAAACAACTTGATCTTGATGCAGGTCGAATCGAATACCTCGCTGATCTCTTCTCCAGGTATAGCGCAGGATTTGGCATCCTTGAAGATTTGTTACTTGATTTCCACATTCAAGACATTTACGTGAATGCACCGGTCACAAACAACCCGCTACATTTGGTACTTGATGGAGAGGAATATACGTCGAACATCTATTTTTCTGACGGTGATATCGATGCGCTCGCGTCTCGTTTCCGAACTCTTAGCGGAAGAGCATTTTCTGAGGCATCACCTGTGCTAGACATGGATCTCGAAAAGTATCGCACTCGAGTCACGGCAATCTCAAACCCGTTGACGCCACGAGGTATCGCGTTCGCGTTACGGAGGCATCGATCGAAACCATGGACACTCCCTCATTTTATCGCGAATAAAATGATCTCTCCGGCCGCAGCCGGGTTTCTCAGTTTTTTAATTGATGGGCAAGCTTCGTTACTCGTCGCAGGAAGTCGTGGCTCGGGGAAAACCTCACTTCTCAGTGCGTTAATCTTTGAAATACCACAACGGTTCCGCATTCTCACGATAGAAGATACCGGAGAGATTCCTGTTGATGATTTCCAACGCTATGGCTACAAAATGCAATCGCTCATTACAAAATCCATTACGACAAGTACAGCATCTACTGAAGTTGATCCGACTGACGCGTTACGCACCGCGTTACGCCTAGGAGAATCAGTGTTAATACTTGGGGAGGTTCGCGGCGTTGAAGCAAAAGTCTTGTTTGAAGCAATGCGAGTGGGCGCCGCAGGAAACCTGATTATGGGAACTATTCACGGGTCAACCACACGCGACGTCTACGAACGAGTCGTCTACGATATCGGAGTACCGGCAACATCATTTAAAGCAGTAGACGTGGTCGTGATCGCAGCGCCTATCAGATCCGAGGGAGGAATCGAGCGAAAACGAAGGGTTGTACAAATCTCAGAAATCACGAAAATCGGGTGGAACACAACACCAGACCCGGACAAGATTTTTCAGGATACCATGGTCTACGATACCTTAAAAGACGAGCTCTGCACCACCGACCTTCTCGAAATGGGACAATCCCAGGTGATCCAGTCCATCGCCAGAAAATGGGGGATCACGGTAGAAAAAGCCCTCCAAAACATTCAGTTACGAACAGACATCAAAAACACGATCGTTGAACACAGTAAAGAACACGAAGAATTACTGGAAGCCCCAACAACAAGAGACGCTAATAATATGTTCTGGATGGGTATTGAAGAAAGCAAACAACGCAAAGGAACCGTGGACTATAACGAAGTACGAAAACAGTGGATGAAATGGTTTAAAGACTATGTTAGGCGTCTGATATGAGAACTGAACTGCAGTGGTTTGAACGAGGAGTACGTTTTGCACAAACATATTTTTCATGGCTCCTTAAAAACAATGAAAAAACACAGCAAAAACTGAAGAAATATTTCATACCAGAGTATGAAGAGATCCTTACATTTGCAGGACTGGATGTTGAACCTTACGCTATTCTCTTGTTCGCCTACACGAGTGCATTCCTCTCCTTTCTTGTCCTCTTCGTTTTCGATCTGTTCGTCCTCTTTTCATATGGGTCTTTTTTTGAGAAGATCGATGGAGTGACGATTGCCCTCATGGGTATGGTGTTAGTCGCTGTTCCTATCGTAATCATGAATCTTCTTGCGAATTATCCAAAAACATACGCCAAGTACCTGCAGATTCATTCACTGGGAGACATCCCTGAAATTCTCAGTTATCTTGTGATGTATCTCAAACTCGTCCCAAATCTTGAAAACAGCGTGAAATTCGCCGCCTCAGAATCATCTACAACGCTCGCACGTGACCTGCGAAAACTCGTCTGGGATATGGAAATCCGGGTGTACCATGGTATTAATGACGCTATCACGAGTTTTGCGGAACAATGGGGGCGACGGAGCGAATACTTCAAACGATCACTCCATCTCATACGCAGTTCAATCCAAGAACGAGATGAAGCGTCTCGGATCATAACATTGGATCGAGCACTCGATGTCTCGTTAGAAGGAACAAAAGAAACCATGAATCAATTCGCAAATCGACTTCATCAACCAACTGTGATCCTCTATTCGCTAGGGATTATGATCCCCTTGTCTCTTGTTGCGATGCTGCCTGCCGCAGGACTCGTGGGAATGAGAATTACTATCCTCCAGGTATTCTTGATATACGATATCCTCCTGCCGTTATTTGTCCTTCTGTATACCCGTAAAATCCTTCTCTCACGTCCAGCAACCTTTAACCCGCCATGCATTCCACCGGATCACCCAGATCTCCTTAGCATCAATAAACGACGACGATTCCTCATCTCCTTATTGATCGGTATCGCTCTTGCACTCCTCGGTGTCTTCTTTCTCACGATTCCGATCATGTTACCCACGGGCTCATCAAACGCAATACTCAACTTTATTGCTGATAGCCATGGGTTAAACGCTTATTTTCCCGTGACGTTGTTTTTCATCTGGGGGATTGCAACAACAGTGACATTGTATTGTCTCAGTGTTTATCGTCCGTATAAAAAATTACGCGATGAAATAAAGCAGATGGAAAAAGAGTTCAGTGATGCATTATACATCCTAGGAAAGCGAATCTCCGAAGAGAAATCTCCTGAAGAAAGCTTTCTGTACGCAGCTCAGACCATGGAAGGAGCACAGATCGCTGAAGTGTTCCGTCATACGAGCTACAATCTCACCGCGATGCATACAAATCTTCACGATGCCTTGTACAGTGATGAGTTCGGGTCATTACAACACGTGTACTCTGATCGCATCAAAGCGATTCTCCGTTTGTTTGTTGAAGGTACACAAAAAAGTCAACGAGCAGTCAGCGCATCGCTGATACGCATCGCTGATCACCTCAAACAATTACAGGAAGTAGAAAACAAAATAAAAGACATGCTCTACGAACTCAGTTCAACACTTCGATCAACCGTTACCGTATTTGCTCCTCTCATCGCCGGAGTAACACTCGCGATCACGACATTGATTTCTACGATTCTCACCTCTCTTAGTTCGAACATCTCCGAAGAATCAGTCACGGACCTTTCTCCTACATTCTCAGGTATTTCTGAGGCATTCATCGTTGAAAACGTTCGACCAGAATATTTCGTGTTAGTCATCGGAATCTACCTTGTTGAACTCGTGTTCCTTCTTACGCGATTCACCAATGGGATTAACGAAGGCGATGACAAAGCAACATATATGTATAGCCTTGGAAAAATTATGCCGATGTCTATCATCGTGTTTTCACTCACCATTATCATTGGTCAATTCTTCTTTTCGCAGATAGTAACACCAGGATAAAGACATCGATATTGTGTAGAGACTTACGTTTTTCTCAATGAATAGTACGGCTTTCTATTGATATTCGCCGATAGGGATATGTAAATGAACAAGCAGGAGGAGATATACCGGGTTCATTACATAATAAACTTGTTTATTAACCGTTATAACCATGAGCTTTCTGAAGGTGGATTGGGATGCAAAGCGAAGAAGAGGTAGCCTCAACGCTCGAATTGAAACGGCCGATTGCGGTTCGAGCGCTCAGGAGAAGTAATGTACGTAAGAAGATCGCGGAATATCTTTTAGAGATTAGTCCGAACTATAGTTACACCGCTGAAATTGCATATCATGTACGGACAACTCCTTCGAATGTGATTGGCGCGATACGAGGGATGGAAGAACGGTACAAGGAAGATGAATCGCTGCTGAATCTTGACATTGTGCAAGAAAAAAGTTGTGGGAATAACGTTCGCTTATACGGAATCACTGATTTTGGAAAGGAAATGATAAAAACCGTAAAGGACCGACGGTAAGGCGAAAAATTATTTGTGGGAAGATATCTCTTGTCATTCGATAATGATTGTTTCTTGATTGATGAAAAGTTTTTTACAACGGAAGAAAAAAAAGAGAAAGGATAACTTATTCTGGAACGGTTTCAGAAGAACCACATACAGTCAGAAGTTCTTGTAGGGCAACACTGTATTCTTCTGGTTTGACATCCAGGAGTTTTCGGGTATGGTCTTTTAAGAATTCCCCGTAATCGACCTCTTCTTTTGAGTACTTCCATTTCACTTCAGTGCCTTTTCCGAACGCAAGTAAAAATGCGTACGCGATTGATTTTCCTTTTGGGGTATCAGGATGGTTCTTTATTTCCGCAAGAGCCTTTTTTTCCCCGAAGGTCCTATAGGTACGGGCGATAGAATCTGCAAATGCGGCAAGTGGTGGTAAGCAGTCATAGTTGGGAAGCTGAGATAATATCATTCTTCGTTGTTTATACTCAAATGCGAGGATGACGATATTCGACGGTGTATCGTTGAGCTGGAAGAGAGACGCAACCATCTCTTTATCATCCAGGATTGATTCAAGAAATTCATTCCCATATTGATTCCAGTATCGTTCTAAGATTTTACTTGGAGTGGTTTTTGACACAATCAGTGGTTCTTGGCTTTTTTGAAGGATAAATTCTAATGCTGTTCTTTCAGTGGTATTTGGTTGTAATGCATCGACAAACCGAGTAACATCAGTACCGTATGAGACACCGTCCAACACCAAGATTTTTTCTTCTGCTTGTTTGACATGTTCTTCTTGGCTTTTTGCTATTTTTTTAATGAATTCATAGTCGGTCAGCCTACCAGCAAGGTACTCTTGGAGATGGGCAGTCTTTTGTTTATCAGAGAGAACACTATGTTTTCCGACTTGTGTCATCACGTCGATATCAAAATCATCTGAGAGATTTCGTTGCAACATGTATTTCGAAATCGTAAACATGGTGTTTTTTGTTGACTTCGTGCAGTTCTCGCAGAGAGCAACAATGATCTGTGCAGGCTTCCATTCGATTCTGAGGTAATTAAGGGTCAGATATTCTTTCTTCTTCGCTATACCTGGAGAGATATGCGGACAGGTCATGACACCTTGTATCGATGATAAACCAACTATATTTTTAATGAAATCAATAAATTCTAGGGGAGGATGTGCTTCTTTCCCCGTACAAACATACCCCTTATCCCAGGAGTAAACATAGAGTTTTTTCTTAAAAACAAAATCTTTGATACCACAAAGCCGAAACACAGGATCATCAAAATGTTGTACAGCAATAAGTTTTTCTTTGTCTGCTTTTCCACGTTGCGCATACGTGATGTCTCCGGTGGGAAACGTCAGTGCTGCGAGATACGGTGCTTTTTCTGAGATTGCGAGTAAATATGTTCCAGCGAGAGCGCCATCTAAACCTTTTTTATGTGACAGTTTCTCGAGTTTTTTTTCCTCAGTGTGATATTGATGTATTCTTTTTAGTTGTTTTCGAAGTTTCTGAAAATACTTTTGAGTATCTTCTGCGCATGTTGGGAGGATGAGAAACGGATCTTCTTGTAATTTTTTTGCGTTTTCTATGAGATATTTCTCTTGTGATTTCGGTGCGGTCCGTGCAAAACTTCTGGCCCTTCGTTGTTTCTTTGCCATTTAATGAGATGATAAAAGGAGAGGTGTTAAAGTATGTTGCGATAACTTAAAAAAAAGACCATGTTTCTTTATTCATTGTGAGAATATGAATGTCTATGATATGATTATCTCTCGAAGGACGATCCGCCGGTTTCACCAAAAACCAGTTGATCTTGAGGTATTAAAAAAATGTGTAAACGCGGCACGCCTTGCACCCTCAGCTGCGAATCTTCAGCCGCTTGAGTATTGTATCGTTATAGATAAAAAGCTCTGTGCCCAACTGTTCGAGACACTTGGCTGGGCAGCATATATTCAGCCGAAGTGGGCTCCAAAGGAAGCGGAACGGCCGACCGCGTATATCGTTGTCCTTGTGAAAGATACCCAGAATCCCTATTATGAAAGAGATGTTGGTTTTGCGACTGAGAATATTGTCCTTGCCGCAGAGGGAGAAGGTCTTGGAAGCTGTATTTTATGCAATATCGAACGAGTAAAGATAAAGGATATATGTAAAATACCGTTGACGCTTGCAGTTGACTCCGTGATTGCGCTTGGGCACAAAGCTGAAACATCCGTGGTGGAGGACATGAAGGACTCAGTGAAATACTGGCGAGATGAACACGATGTCCTGCATGTCCCGAAAAGGAGATTAGACGATATCATCCACATCAACAAGTTTTCATAAAAATGGGTGTGATAAAACAAAACGTTAAAATCGTTGTTTTCATATACCCTAAGCCATGAGAGAATACAAGATAAAGCGAGGACATAACCCAGATTTCAATACACTTCTTTCCCAGTATTTTGGTGCAAAAGGCGATATCGTTAAAGGCATGCAATTCTCAGTGGAGGGAATAGGAGCGGTTACCATAAAACACGAAAAAAGCTCTCTTTTCATTGATATCGTCCCTCCAAAGACGGTATGTGGTGATTATAATATCATCAAAAAATGGAACGATTTTCTTTTTGAGGCTACAGGGAAGGATACCAAAGAACGGAAAAAGGATTTCGGTAAGGTTTAACACTATGTGCTCGTATTGTTAATCTGGTAAGAAATTAACAATATTTCAGGAGAATATACCATACACGTTGATTTAGTTCTAATCGAAATATTATCACAAAAAATGGTAATATTTTCACCATAGAAAGGTTTTTTTACTTGAAATCGTTGTATATCCTCTATGAAGGGGAGACGAAATTCCATAATAAATATGTATCATTGTAAAAGTTGTGACATTAATTTTCTCGTTCCGTTGAAATTGTCTGGAAGATACGATCAGATAGAGTTTGTATGTCCGGAATGTAAGAGCCACGAATGGGGACACATCTGGTAACATAACACTGGAAAAGATTTTATAAGCAATGAACCTATTCCTTATTCTTAGGACATATGTCTAAAGTAAAAAACTCCATTCTTGTTACCCGTGTTATCGAGGCACTCTTCACGGTGGTAGGACGACGAACACTTGATAGTTTTGCGATTCAGATTCTGAAAACCTCTACAAAAAAATTGGAAACAAAATTTGATTTTCTTCGCTTTATAAAGGTACATGATGATTTCTTTTTAGAAGAGGGAATTAAGGCAACCATTGATTCAAAATTTGACACCATTGAACCAGCTCGACTTGGTGAAGCAATCGATGCTCTTGTTCGCGTGATCTATATGCAGCTTATTGAGACCATTGGTGATGATGTAGGCTTGTATTTTATCACCGAATTAAAAGATAATCTCGGAGACTTGTGTGTGGATGAACTGAGGGGTTGCGGAGTACATTTTGAAACGATCCAAACAGAGCAACATATGCGTTATCAGATGAAAGGACTACAACCGGTTCCTCCCTC
>CAYGVY010000008.1:11254-15198 GCA_964353435.1 uncultured Thermoplasmatales archaeon
AAACAGAGCAACATATGCGTTATCAGATGAAAGGACTACAACCGGTTCCTCCCTCATTTCCAGAGGAAGAAGAACAGGAAGAACCTGAATACACTTGGGATACAGTTTCTACGTGGAAGTATGACAATAACGTTTGCCTTCTTTACGACGGGGAAGGAAAATTATTAGATACGTTAAAGCTCGACCTCATCATCGAAGATTACATAGAGCGAGTCACTGAGACTAAAAAGCATCAACTTGTATCCTCGCCGAAAACAACGATGCTGAAGGTCACTGAAAAAGAAAATGAGTTATTGGAGATGATGCGACGAAGGGATACAGATGTTCAGTCGGCAGTGACACTGCTTCATATCTCTCGACAGAAGTTTGATACAATGATCCAAAAACTTCTGCAACTTGAAATGTTGCAATATATTTCGGACAACGAGGTAAAACTGACAGAGAAGGGTCTTCAGTATTTATCGGAGCATAAGAAATAAACTACTTTATTTTTTTACCTTTTTCCAATCGTTCAGGAAGCTTTGGATGCCTGCGTCAGTCAAGGGGTGTTTTACCATTTTTCTAATAACGTCGGGTGGGACGGTGGCGATGTCTGCGCCGAGTCGTGCTGCCTCTATCACATGGATCGGGTGTCTGATGCTTGCGACAATGACTTCGGTTTCAATATCGTAGTTGCAGAAGATATCCATGATTTCTTCGATGAGCTGCATTCCTTCTTGTCCATTGTCATCGAGTCGTCCGATGAACGGGCTGACGAAGGTAGCACCTGCTTTTGCTGCAAGGAGCGCTTGACTTGCTGAGAAAATGAGCGTCACGTTTGTCTTTATTCCTTCTTTGCTGAGTGTGTTGACTGCTTTGAGCCCTTCAGGCGTCATCGGTATTTTAATGGCGACGTTTTTCCGGTATTTCTGCGGGATTTTTGAAATAATCTGTTTTGCTTCTTTGATCATGTCATCTGCTTTTTCACTGAGCACTTCAAGGCTGATAGATCCATCAACAAGGTCAAAGATTTCATCGATGACTTCTTGAAAAGATCGTCCGCTTTTCGCAAGTAGCGTAGGGTTCGTGGTGACCCCATCAAGGATCCCCCAGGATGCAAGTTCTTTGATCTCGTTTAAATCTGCGGTGTCAATAAAGAGCTTCATAGTGCCTCACTCCAACCCCTATAAGAGATAATTATTGATAATGCTTTGGTTTCTTTTTAAGAGAAAAAAAGTGGGAATCTCCCGATGATAGAGATATGTGTATAGATATATTTGAAAAAATCAAAACATATATATATCTAGGTATACATTACATGTAATTGCAGGAGGGGATCCATGCCTCTAACAAGGAAAGCACGGGTGGTGGGAAGCAGCCTTGTTATAACAATACCAAGCCAGCTTGCCAAGGCACATGATATCAATGACGGGGACGATTTGGAGATCATACCATCAGGGATGGGAGAATTTAAAATTCGGAAAACAAAAAAATAATTGAAAAAATCTTTCCGCATATTCATATCAGATCACATGAGAGGGATGGGACATTCTACAAGAGTGGAACGATACTTTTATTAAAAAAACTTCTGATAGAGGGGATGGGAGTAGCGTGGTAAAACCTATTGGAAGGTGAGGGAACAATGAAGACGCAAACTATTTCGCTTGAAAAAGGTGAGGCAACCGGATATTGTATTGATCTTGGAAAAGCCCCACTGCTTATCCTACAGACAAAGAAAGGATACGTTATGTGTGGGTATCTCAACATGAATGCGGCTGATAAAATAGGGGATATCGCAGGGAAAGTCACTGGGGTGAAGACGTTCGATGACATGCTCAATGCGGATGTGGTTGAAGTGTCGGAGAACGCAAAACTCGCGGGGCTAAAGCAAGGAATGAATGTAAAAGATTTTCTCGATGCCCTTCTGTGAGGAGCAATCGATGCCGATTTTTAAAGACATACAAGAGGCATATGAAATTCTCAAGCCGGTTGTAAGGCGGACGCTATTGGAGAGATCAAACACGTTTTCACATATGATAAAAGCAAACGTCTACCTAAAAGAGGAGAATCTTCAGACAACCGGTTCGTTTAAGATCCGCGGAGCGTACAACAAAATCTATCATCTCACAAAAGAAGAGCGAAAAATTGGCGTCGTCTGCGCCTCTGCAGGGAATCACGCACAAGGGGTCGCGTACGCCTCAACACTGATGGGTGTGCAAAGCACCGTTTTTATGCCGATTTATACGCCGCCGACGAAGATCATCGCGACAAAATCCTATGGAGCAACGGTTGTTCTCGAAGGAACCACCTATGATGATGCGGCATTAGCTGCAAAAAAGTACGCAGAAGAAAAAAAGATGACGTTTGTGCACGCGTTTAATGATGATTTTGTCATTGCTGGACAAGGGACGATTGGGATCGAGATTTTCGAGGTGTTGCCCCAGGTTGATGTGGTAGTAATTCCTGTTGGCGGCGGGGGGCTTATAAGTGGGATCGCTCTCGCACTAAAGACACTCAAACCAAACGTAAAAATCATAGGAGTTGAAGCAGAAGGCGCACAGTCGATGAAGCTCTCACTGGAACAGAACAAGATCGTACCGCTGAAAAGTATTATGACCATCGCAGATGGAATAGCGGTAAAGACGCCGAAAGAACTGACGTTCGCACTGGCACAACAATATGTTGATGAGGTAGTGACCGTAAACGATGAGGAGATCGCCAACGCCCTTTACCTGCTGTTGCAGAGGACAAAACTGGTTGTGGAACCGGCAGGGGCAGTCGCGCTTGCGGCATTATTAAGTAAAAAAGTTTCGTTCCCTAAGAAGAACGTTGTCGCGGTTCTGAGCGGAGGAAACGTAAATCTCTCGCTTCTCACGCAGATCATCGAACGAGGCATGATGCGACATAAACTCCTTGTGAAGGTTTCTGTAACCGCCCTTGATAAACCAAAAGTACTGAAAGACCTTCTTGCGATTCTTGCGGATTTTGGGGCAAACGTGCAAGCCATTGCTCATGATCGATGTACTACCGCAGTACCAGTCGGCTACGTCAAGATCGTTATCACCTTCCAAACATTAGGAAAGGAACAGATTGAGATGATCAAACAGGAATTTGACCGCAAAAAAGTGAAGTACCATATTCTTAGTTGATAAAACAAAACGTAATTATCACCTATCACATATTAAGACATTCATAAGCAATAATCGAGAGGGAAACGCATCTTAGAAGACGTACTCGTTCCACTTGCAGCGGTTGCTGTCGCCGAGCTTGGTGACAAAACACAGTTATCGATACTTTTGTTATCCTCAAAAACAAAGAAACATGTGTATCTTCTACTCGGGGTTATCCTCGCGTTTGTAATCGTGGATGGTATCGCGATCGCAGCCGGTTCATGGATAACCAGTATTATTCCAATACGAATCGTGAAAATCATTTCTGGTATCATGTTTATCGTTTTTGGGTTGGTGATGCTGATACGAAAGGAGAAAGACGACGAACAGAAAAAGTACTACAACAATCCATTTGTCTCAGGGTTCCTCCTCATCCTGTTAGCCGAGTGGGGGGATAAAACACAGATTGCTTCTGCGCTGTTTGCGACCAAATATAACGCGGTGATGGTGTTCTGTGGAACCATGGTTGCTCTCACCTTGGTATCGATTATGGCTGTGTATTTTGGGAAATTCATTGCAGAGCGAGTCAATAAAAAGGTTCTGACAAGAATCGCAGCAGTCGTCTTCATCATCATGGGTGTTGTGTTCTTTTTCTAACGAGTCTAATACTACAACAGCATCGAGGTTACTCGGTAAAAGAAGAATCAGAACAAGATGCTGTTTATCTTAGAGAAGTTTTACCGCAATATGTGACCAGGGAACTTGTGTCAGTTTCCAGGTGTTTCCTGTTGTGGTGATCTGAGCGATTTGAGAGCTGTCCGGGTTGATGTTCTTTTTATCGAGTTTTCTGAGTTG